>CAZUUP010000237.1:0-8558 GCA_964623105.1 uncultured Akkermansia sp. | reverse complement strand
GAGGGGCATCGCAGAACATTAGCCGGGGGCCAGCGAGGAACGAGCGCAGCCCCCGGTCTGCCGCGTCGTACCAAGCATGCCCCGGAGGGGCACCGGAGGAAAACCCCGCCGCACCCACCACTCGCCGCACGCTATTTCTGTCGATGCCCCTCCGGGGCACGGCCTCTCTCGTACACCGGTTCCGGGGGCTGCGCTCATTCTTCGCTGGCCCCCGGCTAATTTCCTCCGGCGTCCCTCCGGGACCAATCATTTTGCTCGCACCTGTAACACCCAACATCTGAAACAATGTTATGGGTTCCACCTACCTGAGCCTCCATTATCATATCGTCTGGGCGACCAAAGCCCGGCGCAATCTGATCGAGCCGCGTTGGGATCCGAAACTCCACGCCTTCCTCGGCAGCCTTCTGAAAAATCTTGGCGGCGTGGCCGAAACCATCAACGGCACTCGCGACCATCTCCACATTCTCGCCGGCCTGCGCGCGACCCACGCCCTTGCTGACGTCGTCCGGGATCTGAAATCGCTCTCCGCCGAATGGGTTCACAAGGAACTCAAGGTTTGGGACTTCGGCTGGCAGGAAGGCTACTTCGCCGCCACCGTCAGCCCGACCCAACGCCCGTCCGTGCGCCGCTACATCGCCAAGCAGAAGGAACATCACAAAACCGAGTCCTCGAAAACCGAAATGGAGCGACTCCTCAAAGGCGCTGAAATCAAATATGACCCGCAATACTTCGAGTAACTCTAGAGGGGTTCTCACGATGCCCCTCCGGGGCATGGCCACCGTGAGCACCGCGTTCCGGGGGCTGCGCTCGTTCCTCGCTGGCCCCCGGCTAATTTCCTGCGGCGTCCCTCCGGGACCAACTCCGCGTCCTGTGCGCGCGCCAGATAAAACCGGGATCGCACAACCCAACGACGCAGTCTCGCTCTTTCCCGCATGTCCGATTTCCCTCACGTTCGCGCCATTCCACAACGCGCCTTCGCGCGGCCCGCGTCGCCCCGGAGGGGCTTCGAAGAACATTAGCCGGGGGCCAGCGAGGAACGAGCGCAGCCCCCGGTCTGCCGCGTCGTACCAAGCATGCCCCGGAGGGGCACCGGAGGAAAACCCCGCCGCACCCACCACTCGCCGCACGCTATTTCTGTCGATGCCCCTCCGGGGCACGGCCTCTCTCGTACACCGGTTCCGGGGGCTGCGCTCATTCTTCGCTGGCCCCCGGCTAATTTCCTGCGGAGTCCCTCCGGGACAAATCACGACGACAACTCGCCCCTTACCCATGCGTACACTTCATCTCCTCCTCATTCTCTCCCTCCTCTCATTCACCATTTCCGCCCCCGCCGCCGACTCCCTCCTCCTCCTACCGGCGCAAATCTCCCTCACCGGCCCCGAGGCCCGCCAGAGCCTGCTCGTGGAAAAATCCGACGGCACCCACTTCACCGGCCAGCTCACCAACGCCATCACCTTCACCACCAGCGATCCCAAAATTGCCCGTCTCGACGGCACCACCGCCATCCCCGTCGCCAACGGCTCCGCCACCATCCGCGCCACCGTCAACGGCCAGACCCTCTCCGCCCCAGTCACCGTCTCCAAAATGGACGCCCCCTTCGCCTGGAGCTTCCGCAATCACATCCAGCCCGTCCTCACCAAGTCCGGCTGCAACGCCGGCGCGTGCCACGGCGCGGCCGCCGGCCAGAACGGCTTCCGCGTCTCGCTCCGCGGCTACGACGACGACGGCGACCACACCATCCTCACCCGCGGCGCGATGAACCGCCGCATCACCCTCGCCGATCCCGCGCGCAGCCTGTTGCTCCTCAAATCCACCGCCACCATTCCCCACAAGGGCGGCGAACGTTTCAAGACCGGCTCCTTCGAATACCGCGTCCTCGCCGAATGGATCGCCGCCGGCGCGCCCGGCCCGCGCCCCGACGACGCCCGCATCACCCGCCTCGAAGTCCTCCCGCCCGCCGCGCTGCTCCAGCCTGGCGCGACGCAGCAGCTCTCCGTGCGCGCCACCTTCAGCGACGGCCACACCGAGGACGTCACCCGCTGGGCCAAGTTCAACGCCGTCAACACCTCCGTCGCCGGCGTGGATGAATCCGGCCGCGTCACCGTTTCCGGCCACGGCGAAACCACCGTCAGCGCCTGGTACCTCAGCCAACTCGCCATCACCACCATCACCTCGCCCTACGCGAAACCCGTCCCCGCCGCGCTTTTCACGAACTCTCCGCGCCGCAATTTCATCGACGACCTCGTTCTCGAAAAACTCCGCGAACTCAACCTCCCGCCCTCGCCCCGCAGCACCGACAGCGAATTCCTCCGCCGCGCCTTCCTCGACACCATCGGCGTCCCGCCCACCGCCGACGAAACCCGCGCCTTCCTCGCCGACCGCTCCGCCGGCAAACGCGACGCCCTCATCGACTCTCTCCTCGCCCGCCCCGAATTCATCGACTACTGGAGCTACCGTTGGAGCGACCTCCTCCTCGTCAACAGCGACAAACTCCCGCAAACCGCCATGTGGGCCTACTACAATTGGATTCGCAAAAACGTCGCCGCCAACACGCCCTGGGATCGCTTCGTCCGCGACCTCGTCACCGCCACCGGCAGCACCCTCGACCACGGCGCGGGCAATTTTTACATCCTCCACGACGAACCCACCAAGATGGCCGAGACCGTCTCTGTCGCCTTCCTCGGTTTCTCCATCAACTGCGCCAAATGCCACAACCATCCGCTGGAAAAATGGACCAACGACGAATACTTCGGCTTCGCCAATCTCTTCGCCCGCACCCGCTCCAAACGCGGCGTCGCCCCCGATGAACAAATCGTCTTCTCCGCCACCGAAGGCGACCTCGTCCAACCGCTCACCGGCCGTCCGCAAGCCCCGAAGCCTCTCGACGCAGCCCCCATTTCCCTCACTGCGAAAGAAGACCGCCGCGCCCCGCTCGCCGCCTGGCTCACGTCGCCGAAAAACGAGCAGTTCAGCAAGACCATCGTCAACCGCATCTGGGCCAACTTCTTCGGCCTCGGCCTCGTCGAGTCCGTGGACGACATCCGCGTCGCCAACCCCGCCAGCAACGAAAAACTCTTCACCGCCACCGCCGCGCACCTCGTGAAAAACCAGTTCGACCTCAAGGCCCTCATGCGCACGATTCTTCAGAGCGAGACCTACCAGCGCTCCAGCCTCGCCCTCCCCGAGAACCAGGCCGACACCCGCTACCTCGCCCGCTTCTACCCGCGCCGCCTCAAGGCCGAAGTCCTCCTCGACGCCTTCTCCGCCGCCACCGCCGTCCCCACCACCTTCCGCATCGACGCCCGCAACGCCAACCGCGGCCTCGGCCGCATGTACCCCGAAGGCTTCCGCGCCCTCCAACTCCCCGACTCGAACGTCGCCTCCTACTTCCTGAAAAGCTTCGGCCGCCCCGAGCGCCTCGCCACCTGCGAATGCGAACGCACCAGCGAACCCAGCATGGCCCAGGCCCTCCACCTCGCCAACGGCGACACCCTCAACGACAAGCTCGCCAAAAAAGGCAACCGCCTCGACCAATTGCTCGCGAAGAAAATGTCCGACGCCGAACTCCTCGAAGAAACCTACCTCCTCACCCTCAACCGCCCGCCCACCCCCGCCGAAAAAACCAAACTCACCCAAGCCCTCGCCACCGCCCCCGACCGCCGCCCCGCCCTCGAAGACCTCTTCTGGAGCCTCCTGAGCAGCCGCGAGTTTTTGTTTAATCACTGATTCAATAGCCGCAAAAAACGCAAAGAGACGCAAAATCTAAGAAACAAAAAACCTGTTAGATACCTGGTTCCTATTCCCCTTCTTGCGTCTCCTTGCGTTCTTTGCGGCCAATCCCTCCAACCTCAAACCACCCATGAAAGACAAAATCTTCCAGCTCTGCGATGTCGTGCGCGAAACCGGTTACGCCGTCCACCGCTACCATGGCCCCGGACATCTCGAAAAAGTGTACGAAAACACCCTCGCCCACCGCCTGCGAAAACTGGGACTCGACGTTAAGCAGCAGCACCCGCTGAAAGTTCACGACGAAGACGGCACCATCGTCGGCGAATACTTCGCGGACCTTTTCATTGAAAACTCCCTGATTGCCGAATTGAAAGCCGCCCGTGCCACCACTGACGAAAACGTCGCCCAACTCCTCGGCTACCAACGGGCCGCTCGCATCGAGCACGGACTGCTTCTCAACTTCGGTGCCTCCAAATTCTTCATCAAAAAATACGCCATGTCCGACCGCGAACCCAGTGCCCCGACTGCACCAACCTTCTCCCTGCTCCTCAGCTTCCTTCTCCTTTTTGCGTCTCTTTGCGTTTTTTGCGGCAATTCCCCCGCCGCCGAAGCCCCCGACTTCGCCCGCCACATCGCCCCGCTCTTCCAGCAGTACTGCCTCGACTGCCACGCTAAACAAGACCCCGAAGGCGGCCTCGTCCTCGAAGACCACGCCTCGCTCCTCAAAGGCGGCGACTCCGGCCCCGCCATCCTCCCCGGCAAAAGCTCCGACAGCCGCCTCGTGAAATTCCTCGAAGGCCGCTCCGGCAAAGAAGGCAAAAACCAGTTCATGCCACCCGGCAAAAAGAAGCACCTCGACCCCGCCGAAATCGCCCTCATCAAATCCTGGATCGACGCCGGCGCCAAAGCCCCCGCCGCCCCCACCGCCGCCTCACTTCAAATCCCAAAAATCACGCCCAAGACCGCCCCCGCGCGCTCTATTACCGCCCTCGCCTTTTCCGCGCCCGCCAAGCTGCTCGCCGCCGGACGCTACGGCGAAATCGATCTCCTCGACGCCACCACGCGCCAGCTTCTCCGCACCCTCCCCGGCCATCGCGGCAACATCACCGCCCTCGCCTTCTCCGCTGACGGCACTCAACTCTTCGCCGCCGCCGGCGACCCCGGCCTCGTCGGCGAAGTCCGCCAGTGGAATCTCGCCGACCCCGCCCATCCCAAACTCCTCCGCGCCTGGGACGCCCACCCCGACGCCCTCTACGCCCTCGCCCTCGCGCCCGACGGCCAGACCCTCGCCACCGGCAGCTACGACCAGCGCATCAAACTCTGGAACACCGCGACCGGCGCGGAACGCCGCACCCTCAAAGGCCACAACGGCGCGGTCTTCGGCCTCGCCTTCCGCCCTGACGGACGCGTCCTCGCCAGCGCCAGCGCCGACCGCACCGTGAAACTCTGGGACCCCGCCACCGGCGCGCGCCTCGACACCCTCTCGCAACCCACCAAGGAACTCTTCACCATCGCCTTCGCCCCCGACGGTAAAACCCTCGCCGCCGGTGGCGCCGACAATCGCATCCGCCTCTGGCAGGTCACCGACCGCGCCCTCGAAGGCAGCAACAAACTCCTCTACGCCCGCTTCGGCCACGAAGGCTCCGTGCTGAAACTCGCCTTCACCCCCGACGGCAAAACCCTCGTCAGCACCGCCGCCGACAAATCCGTGAAACTCTGGACCACCGCCGAACTCACCGAGCGCTCCGTCCTCGAACCCCAATCCGACTGGGCCTCCGCGGTTGTCCTCACCACCACCGGCCAACTCATCATCGGCCGCCTCGACGGTACCCTCGGCTTCTACCACGCCACCACCGGCACCGCCCTCGCCCCCGCCGCAAAGAAGTCAGCGTCCGTAGTCCCGCAGGGACGACCGAAAATAGCCCAGCACTTTAGTGCTGGGTTGACCGCCCCCGAAGCAAGTCCCGCAGGGACGACTGAAATCCCACGCACGCCGCGATCCCAAGCTTCTGTCGCCCCTGCCTGGGCTTTGTCCGTTTCCACGCCAAAACCCAGCGCTGAAGCGCTGGGCTATTTTCAGTCGTCCCTCCGGGACTTGCCCGCCGGAGCGTCGATCTCCGATCCGGCGCTGCAACCAGCCGCATCTGATTCCACTCCCATCTCGGCTCGCGCCCTCCGCCTCCTCACCACCGCCAACCCCACCGCTCTCTTCGCCCAAACCGCCAAAAAACCTGCCGCCAAAGCCGCTGCCAAAGCCGCGCAAACCAAAGCCGCCGCCGACAAAAAGGCCGCCGCCGCCGGCAAACCCGTCCTCACCCGTCTCGAACCTCCCGCCATTCAACGCGGCGCAATTTCCGAAATAAAACTCGTCGGCAAAAACCTCGCCGAACTCACTGCCCTCAAATTCTCGAACCCCAAACTCACCGCCGAAATCCTCCCCGCCGATCCCGCCAAACCCGACGAAGCCCGCGTCAAAATCACCGCCTACGCTTCGCTCCCCCGCACGCCCATCGAACTCAGCGCCGTCACCGCCGCCGGCGAAAGCGAGAAACTCAAACTCACCCTCGACGACCTCCCCCAAATCTCCGCGCCCGCACCGCCCAAACCCGGCGCGCCCGTCCCCCTCGCCGCGCTGCCCCTCGGCATCTGGGGCGTCCTCAAAGAAGCCGGCACCCGCGCCGAATTCGCCTTCGCCGCCCGTGCCAATCAAACCCTCGTCTTCGATCTCGAGGCCCGCCGCATCGCCTCCAAAGCCGTCACGCCCGCGCTGCAATTGCTCGACGACCGCGGCGTCCTCGTCGCCAGCAATTACGGCATGGAAAACAACACCGACCCGCTCCTCGCCTTCCCCATCCCCCGCGACGGCCGCTACACCATCCGCGTCAGCGAGGTCACGCTCGAAGGCTCCACCGATCACACCTACCACCTCACCCTCGGCGTGCTCCCCTACGTCACCGGCTTTTTCCCCATCAGCGCCGGCACAAACAAAGAAGTCGAAGTCACTCTCGCCGGCTACAATCTCCCGTCGCCCACCGTCCGCGTCACCACCGCCGCGCCCGGCAAAACCAAGCTCCCGCTCGCCCCCGCCATCCGCACGCGCGGCACGCCCGAACTCCTCGTCACCGACGCCACCGAACTCGTCGAAACCGAGCCCAACGACACTCCCGCCCAGGCCCAGCTCCTCCCCATTCCCAGTTCCGTCAACGGCCGCCTCTTCACCCCGCGCACCGCCGCCCCCACCGCCAAAGCCAGCGCCGCCCCCGATGCCGACCTCTTCGCCTTCGACGCCAAACGCGGCCAGCAGCTCGTCCTCGAAACCCTCGCCGCCCGCGCCGGTTCGCTCGCCGACACCAAGCTCGAAATCCTTTTCCCCAACGGCGATCCCGTGCCGCGCCTGCGCTTCCAAGCCGTGCGCGATTCGTGGATCAATTTCCGCCGCCAGGACGCCAACGCCGTCGGCGTGCGCATCGCCAACTGGGAGGAAATGGATCTCAACCAATACGTGTGGTTCAACGGCGACATCCAGCGCGTCGTGCAGATGCCCCGCGGCCCCGACGCCGACATGATCTTCGCCAACAACAACGGCAAACGCCGCGCCTACTTCGACACCACCGCCACCGCCCACGCCCTCGACGACACCTGCTACGTCGTCGAGCCGCGCCCGCTCGACGCCAAGCTCCTTCCCAATGGCCTCCCCGTCTTTACGCTTAACTACGCCAACGACGACGACAGCGACCGCGTCCTCGGCGCCGATTCCAAGCTCCACTTCACCGCACCCGCCGACGGCCGCTACCTCGTCCGCGTCACCGACACCCGCGGCGCGGGCGGCGAGCGGTTCCCCTACCGCCTCACGATTCGTCCTGCCCAACCCGATTTCAAAATCACGCTGCAAGGAGCGAATCCCACCGTCGCCGCCGGCGCGGGCGCGAGCTTCGGCTTCCGCGCCGACCGCCTCGATGGCTTCGCCGACATCATCCGCATCGACATCGCGAACCTCCCCGCCGGCTACACCGTCGCCACGCCCATCACCATCCAGCCCGACCGCCTCCTCGCCGAATCCACCCTCTTCGCCGCGCCCGACGCCCAGCCCGCCGACGCCGCCGCGTGGGCCAAAGTAAAAATCACCGCCACCGCCACCATCGCCGGCAAAACCGTCACCCACGACGTGATGAACCTCGGCACCGTCAAACTCGGCCCGCCCGCCAACGTGCAGATCGTCCTCGAACCCGGCGGCGACGCGACCTTGAAAACCGCCCCGAACCCCGCGCCCGAACGCCCCCTCGAAATCACCATCACCCCCGGCGAAACCGTCGCCGCCTGGATCCGCACCATCCGCCACGGCAACACCAACCTCGTGAACCTCGACCTCAGCGGCCTGCCCTTCGGCGTCATCGTTGACAACATCGGACTCAACGGCGTGCAAGTCCGCGCCGGCGAAAACGTGCGCGACATCTACCTCACCGCCGCCCGCTGGGTCCCCGAGCAAGACCGCCCCTGCTTCGCCGTCACCCAATCCGCCCGCAACGACGCCCCCAGCACCCCCGGCACCCAAACCTCCTTCCCCGTCCTCCTCAAAGTCCGCAAAGCAGGGACAACCTCGGTCAGTCAGAAATAAAAACAGGAGCGCGGGCGGCCCGCCCGCGAGTCTCGGGTAAAGGGATGGAGGCAAAAGGAGCGAAGGCAGCGGAATTGGCAGCGGAAAATTTGTCCTGTTTCCCCCATTCCTTTGCCCCTGATCCCTTTGCCAAAATCCCCGCCCCCGCAACCGCCAACCAGACACCACGGAACGCCCTCCGAACAAGCGGCCGTGCGCTTCCTCACGCCCTCGG
>CAZUUP010000236.1:0-8594 GCA_964623105.1 uncultured Akkermansia sp. | reverse complement strand
ATCACGTTGGCGAAGGCGGGTGATTACACGTTTTACACGTCGTCCGATGACGGTTCGTTCCTCTACATCGGCGACACGAAGATCGTGGACAACGGCGGCGTGCATCCGCCGCAGGAACGCAAGGGGACGATCAAGTTGCCGGCGGGCGACCATCCGATTCTGGTGACGTTTTTCAATGGCGGCGCGGGTTTCGAGCTGAAGGTTTCCTACGAGGGGCCGGGCGTCGCGAAGCAGGAGATTCCGTCGAAGGTGTTGTCGCATCTCGGCCGGCCGATGCTGCCGTTGGGCGAGACGAAGTTCGCGGTCGAGGACGCGAAGGTGGCGCGTGGGAAGGAACTGTTCGTGTCGTTGAACTGTCTCTCGTGCCATCAGGTGAAGGGCGTGCCGACGGACGGCCTGCTGGCGGCGCGCGACTTCGCGGCGCTCAATCCGGCGGCGGCGAAGAGCTGCGTGGCGGATCAGGTGCCGACGGGGTTGCCGCAGTTTTATCTCACGGCGAGCCAGCGCGCGGCGATTCGCGCGACGCTGGCGAAGCGGGCGGCGTTGAGCCAGCCGCTCGGAAACACGGAGCAGGTCGGGCGGACGCTGGCGACGTTCAATTGTTTTGCGTGCCATGCGCGCGACGGGCAGGGCGGACCGGGCACGGCGCGCGTGGATTATTTCGGTGTGAACGGCGAGGTCGATCTCGGCGACGAGGGGCGGATGCCGCCGACGTTGCACGCGGTGGGGGCGAAGCTGCAGGCGTCGTGGATGAAGACCGTGCTCACCGAGACGGGCGCGGTGCGGCCCTACATGACGACGCGGATGCCGCAGTTTGGCGCGGCGAACGTGGGGCATCTGCCGGCGGCGTTCGAGTTGGCGGACGCGCGGGCGGATGCGCCGCCGCAGCCGAACGGGTTCGCGCCGGGCGCGGCGGAGGCGGCGAAGCATGGGCGGCGGCTCGTGGGAACGACGGGGCTGTCGTGCATCGCGTGTCACAATTTTGCGGGGAACAAATCGCTCGGCGTGCCGGCGCTCGATCTCGCGACGACTGGGCAGCGGTTGAAGTGGGATTGGTTCCGGCGTTACCTGCTCGATCCGGCGTCGCTGCGGCCGGGGACGCGGATGCCGCCGTTCTGGCCGCAGGGCAAGGCGGTGAACAAGGACGTGCTCGCGGGCAACACGGAGAAGCAGATCGACGCGCTGTGGATGTATCTCGCGCGGAAAAATTTCACGGACCTGCCGACCGGATTGGTGCAGGGGAAGATGGAAATCCAGGCGACGAACGAGGCGGTGATTTACCGGAACTTCATCGACGGCGCGGGTTCGCGCGCGATCGGCGTGGGCTATCCCGAGAAGGCGAATCTGGCGTTCGACGCGAACGACGTGCGGCTGGCGCTGATCTGGCAGGGGGCGTTCATCGACGCGGCGCGGCATCGCACGGGGCGCGGCGTGGGATTCGAGAAACCGCTCGGCGGCAACGTGCTCAAGTTGCCGGCGGGGCCGGAGTTCGCGGTGCTCGCGGACGAGAAGGCGGCGTGGCCGACGGACGCGGGGAAGAAGGCGGAGTTCCAGATGCGCGGCTACCGGCTGGATGAGCAGCAGCGGCCGACGTTCCGCTATTCGTTCAAGTCAGTGGAGATCGAGGATTTCCCGACGGCGGTGGCGGGCGAGGAGGATCCGTTCCTGCAACGCACGCTGACGCTCAAGGCGGCGACGCCGGTGGCGAACCTGTGGTTCCGCGCGGCGGCGGGCGCGAAGATCGTGGCGCAGGCGGACGGCAGCTTCGTGGTGGATGAACGGCTGAAGCTGCGCGTGACGGGCGACGGGCGCGCGGTGCTGCGCGACGTGGGCGGGAAGCAGGAAGTGATCGTGCCGGTGAAGTTCAACGGCGGCGCGGCGAAACTGGTCGAGGAATTCAAGTGGTAAGGATTTTCATGAAGACAACGAAAGCGAAAATCGGGGTTAAGCTGGCGCTCGCGCTGGTCGCGGTGGTGGCGGGCGGCGTGGTGGATCAGGCGCGTGCGGCCGAGGCGGCGCCGCCGGAGAGCGACTATTATCAGATCGTCACGCTGCCGATTCCGAAGGGGATCACGCTGGAGGCGAGCGCGCTGCAATTGATGCCGGACGGCAAGCTCGCGGTGGCGACGCGCATCGGCGAGATCTACATGGTCGAGGGTGCGTTCGCGAATCCGCCGGAGAACGTGAAGTTCAATCTGTATGCGAGCGGGCTGCACGAGATTCTCGGGCTGACGATTCGCGACGGCTGGCTGTATTGCGTGCAGCGCTGCGAAGTCACGCGGATGAAGGACACGAAGGGCAAGGGCCGCGCGGATGTGTTCGAGACCATCGCTGATCCGTGGGGGATCAACGGGGATTATCACGAGTACGCGTTCGGGTCGAAGTTCGACAAGGACGGCAACATCTGGACGGTGCTGTGCCTGACTGGCTCCTTCACGAGCGAGAATCCGTATCGCGGCTGGAGCCTGCGCGTGTCGCATGACGGCAAGGTGATTCCGACGTGCAGCGGCGTGCGTTCGCCCGGCGGGATTGGCGCGAATGCGGTGGGCGACATGTTTTACACGGACAACCAGGGGCCGTGGAACGGCGCGTGCGCGTTGAAGCATCTGGAGCCGGGGACGTTTCAGGGAAATCCGCAGGGCAACAAATGGTACAAGCTCACCGACGCGCTCGGGAAGCAGCCGGAAGACCCGAAGAGCGGCAGCCGGATGCACATCGAGGCGAAGAAGATTCCGCAGCTCATGCCGCCGCCGATTATTTTTCCGTATCGCAAGATGGGGCAGTCGGCCAGCGGCATCGCGTGCGACACGACAGGCGGGAAGTTCGGTATTTTCCAGAACCAGCTCTTCGTCGGCGACCAGACACACAGCACGGTGATGCGCGTACAGTTGGAGAAGGTGAACGGGCGCTATCAAGGCGCGTGCTATCCATTCCGCGCGGGCTTTGATTCCGGGAGCCTGAGTTTGGAAATGACGCCGGATGGCTCGCTGTTTGTCGGCGGCTCAGACCGCGGCTGGGGCGCGCGTGGCGGCAAGCCGTTCGCGTTGCAACGGCTCGTGTGGACGGGGAAGAAGCCGTTCGAGATTTCCGAAATGCGCGCGCGGCCGGATGGGTTCGAGCTGGCCTTCACTTCAGCGGTTGATCCGGGTTCGGCGAGTTCGGTGGCGAGTTATCAGATCGAGACGTACACCTACATTTACCAGAGCAGCTACGGCAGTCCCGAGGTGGACGGGACCAAGCCGACCATCAAATCCGCGACGGTGGCGGCCGACGGGCGGAGCGTGCGGTTGGTGGTGGATGGCCTGCAGGAAGGCCATGTCCATGAGTTGCATCTCCCCGGCGTGCGTTCGCCGGAGGGGAAGCCGCTGGTACACGATGCGGCGTATTACACGCTGAACCAGATTCCCAAGTAGGACAGGGTGCTTGCGGGGCGCGGGCGTCTCGCAAGCAACGGCACTGAAGGCACGAAGCGGCCGGATAATTCCGCACGCTTTGCCTCGGGGCGGACCGCCAGTGATGCGATCCTAGAGGTGCGAAGGTCACCCGGGCGGCGGGGCTGGCATCAACGCCGAGCAGGGCCTCTGGTTGCGGCGCTGGAACGAGGTGCGGAGGGCTGGCGAATTCCAGCGCGGTGGTCCGGGCGTGCGCTCTCCGGGCATGGCGGGACCGGGGTGATCGGGTTGGCGGGACCGCGGCAAGCAGGGCCGAAATAGGCAGGGGAATTTGGGGCAAGGGAATGGGGGTGGGGCTGGCTGGCCGGTCGCGTGAATGTGAAACCCGCGCAATAAAAAAGCCCGGCCAAACCGCAACGCGCGGGAGGGCCGGGCTGGTCTGATTTTTCTTCGCGCGTTACTTCACGTTCCAGCGGTGGACGCGGCCGAATTTGTTGTACTCGGAGACGAAGATGTCGCCGGCGGCGTTGAAGGCGACGCCGTGGGGGGCGGTGACGAAGCCGGGGCGCCATTTGGCGGGTTCGAGGCTGTTGTTGCCGGTTTCGCCTTTGGTGGTGTTGAGACCGAGGCGGGCGACGACTTTGCCTTCCTTGTCCAGGACGCTGACCTGACCGCGGATTTCGCCGACGAGGGCGTAGTCGCCCTGGACGGTGATGGCGGCGGGGGCAAGAAGGTCCTTGGCGACAACGCCGAGGAATTCGCCGTCGGTGGAGAGGTGGACGACGCGGAGGGCTTCACGGTCGCAGCAGATGATGCGGACGGGGGTGAAGCGGGTGTCCACGGCGATCTTGTGGAGGGTGGTGAAGTTGTAGGGGGCTTTCTTGCCGCCGAAGGATTTGAGGTATTTGCCGGTCTTGTCGAAGCGGTGGACGTAGCTGCTGGCGTAGCCGTCGGTGACGTACCAGTCACCGTCGGGGGCGACGTCCATGCCGGTCATGGCGACGCGGGTTTTGCCTTCCTTGCTCTTGACCTTGAAGTCGTCGGGGATGACGGAGGAGGGGATGTCGAGGACGACTTTGCCTTCGAGGGTGAGCTTGAGGATGTTGCCGCCGCCGAGGCGGGGGCCGTAGATGAATTCGCCGTCGGCTTGTTTCTTGATGACGAAGCCGTGGAAGTCGTCCGGCGCGTCGGGGAGGTTGCGGAGCCATTTGCCGTCGGGGCTGTAAACCTGCACGCCGGCCTTCTTGTCTATGATGCTGACATAGACTTCGCCTTTGGAACTGACGGCGATGTCGCCGTGCTGGTTGCCGAGTTGGGGTCGGCCTTCGGGAAGTTTCAGCCAGTCGGGGACGACCTTGTATTCGACGGCCGAGGCGACGTTGAGTAGTCCGGCAAGGGTGAGGAGGAGGGATGTTTTGCGGTGCATGATGGTGTTTGATTTGGTCACGGGTTGTGGGGAGGGAGGGGACAACAAATGGGGGCGGTTTGTCAACGGTGGCTTTGGGGTGCGGGAGGTGTTCGGGGCTCACTCCGAAGCCGGAACGATTTGTTAGCCACGGATGAAACACGGATGAAACACGGATGGGGATGGGGTCAACAGGCGTTTGGTTGGATTTGGGGCGTACGCAAAATTTGGAGGGTTAGATGGGGGACAAGGTTGTGGGCGGGATGGACCCGATGGCATGCGGGACGCGTGCGGGGCCCGGCCAATGGCGGCGTTACTGGCAGGAATTTTCTCGAGGATTTGACCGGGGACACGTGGTGGCTTGGTGGGGGCCGATTTGACATTGCCTGACGGGGGGATCCCGTTCAGTTTTTCCCACCATGAACCCATTGAGCCGCCGACATTTTCTTCGCGCTTCCACCTTTGCCGCCGCCGGGCTTGGCGTTTTTGCGCCCGCGGGCTTGCGGGCGGTTGAGCCGCTGCAGCGCGCGGGTTCGCCGCGTTTGTTGGTGAGCCTGGCGGCGTATTCGTTCCGGCAGTATTTCAAGGATGGCAACAAGGCGGTGCCGCCGGCGGACAAGGCGATGGACATGGTCAAGTTCATCGATTATTGCGCGGAGCAGGGGTGCGTGGGGGCGGAGTTGACGAGTTATTTTTTCCCGAAGGAGCTGACGGCGGAGTATCTGGTGCAGGTGCGGCGGCACGCGTTTCTGCGGGGGGTGGCGATCAGCGGGACGGCGGTGGGGAACAATTTTGCGCTGCCGGCGGGGGAGGCGCTGGGCAAGCAGGTGGCGGACGTGAAGCGGTGGATTGACCATGCGGCGGTGATGGGCGCGCCGCACATCCGGGTGTTTGCCGGGGCGGCGAAGGGGATCACGGACGCGGAGGCGCGGAAGATGTGCATTGCGTCGCTGGAGGAGACGGCGGAGTACGCGGGGAAGCGGGGGATTTTCCTGGGTTTGGAGAATCACGGGGGCATCGTGGCGGAGGCGGATGGTTTGCTGGAGATCGTGCGGACGGTGAAGAGTCCGTGGCTGGGGGTGAACCTGGACACGGGGAATTTCCACACGGACGATCCGTATGGAGATCTGGCGCGGTGCGCGCCGTATGCGGTGAATGTGCAGGTGAAGGTGGAGATGAAGCGTCGGGGGCAGAAGGAGGCGGAGGCGGCGGACATCGGGCGGTTGGTGAAGATTTTGAAGGCGGTCAATTATCAGGGTTTTGTGGCGCTGGAGTATGAGGCGAAGGAAGATCCGTTCACGGCGGTGCCGCCGGCGTTGCGGAAGTTGCGGGAGTTGTGCGGGTGAGGGGGGAGCGTTAGCCGTAACCATTCAATCGATCTGAATCCTTTGGACCACAGAGACACGATGGACACAGAGGAAAAACTGAGGTCTTGCTGGTGGTTTGTCTTGTACTGATTGGTGACTTCCTGTTGTCGCCGCGTCCTTCGTTCTGCTCTGGGTTCATCGTGTTTCTGTGGTCCTCCCACCGGTTTGCTCTGCATCGTTACGGCGTCGCCGCAACGATGCAATCAACGCGAAAGGAGCGCGGCCTTCGGGGCGCGGAGATACCCGCCCGCCCGGACTGTTCAGCGAATTCCCAACGGGCAACCCGACTCACCATTTGAGGAATCAAAAGGGAGCAGGCCTGAAAATCCGCACGCCCCATGCAGGAGGTACGTTTCTGCGGTCTCGAGGCCGCGCTCTGCGGGCGGTCATTGCATCGCCACGGCTTAGCCCGTCGGGATGGGCGGGGGCGGGGGAATGGGAAGTTTCACCCGCGGAGGTGTAGTCGGGGATGCGGCACCGGATTGGGGGTTGGCCGCGAGAGGCACGCAACGGGGCCCCGGGGTCAGTTGGGGGGGATGGAACTGACGGGGGCGGTTTCGGGGTCGGCGAAGTTTTTGACGTGTTTGTCGAGCCAGGAGGTCATCTCGTGGAGGACGTGTTCGACGGATTCGCGGGCTTCGTAGTTGTGGGATTCGTGGGGAAGCATGACGAGGCGGGCAGAGCCGCCGTTGCCCTTGATGGCCTGGAAGAGGCGTTCGGATTGCTGGGGATGGGTGCCGGGGTTGTTGTCGGCTGCGCCGTGGATGAGGAGGGTGGGTTCCTTGATTTTGCTGGCGTGCATGATGGGGGAGATGCGCGTGTAGAGTTCGGGGGCATCCCAGAGGGTGCGTTTCTCGTTCTGAAAGCCGAAGGGTGTGAGGGTGCGGTTGTAGGCGCCGCTGCGGGCGATGCAGGCGCGGAAGAGGTCGGAGTGGGCGGCGAGGTTGACGGCCATGAAGGCGCCGTAGCTGTGGCCGCCGACGGCGACGCGGTCGCGGTCGGTGACGCCCATTTCAACGGCCTTGTCGATGGCGGCGCGGGCGCTGGAGACGATTTGTTCGAGGTAGGTGTCGTTGGCGGTCTTGTAGTCGCCGACGACGGGCATGGTGGCGCCGTCGAGGATGGCATAGCCCTGGGTGAGGAGGTAAAGGTGGGAGGCGCCTTGGAAGGAATTGTAGCGGAAGGGGGAGCCGGTGACCTGGCTGGCGGTATCGGTGTCGATGAATTCGCGGGGGTAGGCCCAGAGGAGGGTGGGGAGGCGGGTGCCGGGTTTGTGGTCGGCGGGGAGGTAGAGGGTGAAGGAGAGTTGGACACCGTCGTCGCGTTCGTAGGTGACGAGTTGTTTTTTGATGCCGCGGATTTGGGGAATGGGGTCGGCGAAGTCGGTGAGGGCTTTGCGGGTGTTCTCGGGGAGGGAGCGGAGGAAGTAGTTGGGGGGTGAGCCGGGGGCTTCCTGGCGGGTGATGACTTGGGAGGCGTCGTCGGTGGCAAGGGCGACGACGGATTCATAGGTGTTTTCGGCGGCCTGGAAGATGCGTTCGATCTGGAGGCTGGCGAGGTCGAAGCGGCTGAGGAAGGGGCGGTCGCCGTCGGGGGTGGCACCGGAGCCGTTCAGGTAGATGGAGTTGTTGTAAATGCGCATGGCACGAAAGCCGTTGGGGAGGGTGCGGCTCATGGGGGTGCCGGGGTCACTGTAACGGTCTTGGGCGCCAAGTTCCCACAGGAGGCGTTTCTCGACGGCGGGGTCGTCGGGGTTGATCAGATAGGTGCGGTTCCAGCGTTTGGAGCCCTGGTGTTCTTTGAGGAGGGCGACCCAGCTCTTTTCCCCCCAGGTGAGTCCGGTGAAACGGTGTTCGGTGCGGGCGAGTTCAGCGGGGGGGGCCTCGGTGGGGATTTTGGCGGTCATGACGCGGTCGCGATAGGGGACGCGTTTTTTGGGGTTGCCGCCGTCGAGGGTTTCGACCCAGGTGAGGGTGGCGGGGGCGGTGGGGCGCCAGTGGGCGTTGCGAGGGCCGGTGACGACGCCGCCGATGGGCAGTTCTTCGGCGAGAGGGAGCTGGCCGGCTTTGAATTCGAGGTTGCCCTGAAGGTTGATGACCTCAATGTCGCGGGGGAAGAAGGAGGCGGGCACATTGTAGGAGTAGGGTCGGCGAAGGTTTTCGACGAGGATATACCGGCCGTCGGGGGAGGCTTCGAAGGAGCGGGTGAGGGCGGGTTTGCCGAGGGGGCGGGATTCGGCGGTGCTGGCGTTGACAAGGGTGAGTTGGGAGGTGGCGTAGTAGTCGAAGAGGTTTTCGTCGTGGGAGTCGGTCAGCAGGTCTTGGAAGGTGCGGGTGGGGGAGGGGGTGCCGGTGGATTCGCGGGTTTCGGGGCCGGCGGGGACGGCGGGGCGTTCCGGGGGGTTGCCGCGGTTGGGGACGATGGTCTGGC
>CAZUUP010000235.1:0-8660 GCA_964623105.1 uncultured Akkermansia sp. | reverse complement strand
GAGGATGACGAGGATGTTGGGTTTGTTGGCTGGTGTGTCTGCAGCGAGCAGTGCCATGGACGACAGAAGCACCAAGGTGGCGAAGAGAGCGGCTTTCATAAAAGGGAACTGGGTGTGTGTCGTGCTGATCGGATCGCTGCCGGAGACATGGGCATCTTGGGCCCGGCGATCAGGATGTCGAAGGGGAAAAATGGCCCTGCAATTCGAGTTCAGATTCATCGTTCGGCTCTCTGGATTCAGCCGGTGGAGGGAAGTGAATGGAGAGGTCGCGCCGATGGGCGGGTCTTCCGCAGCACGAATACGACGAGCGCCGCGGTGAGGATGGAAATTCCGTGCAGGCGCAGGCGCCACCAACCGTATGTCGTCGCAGGAAAGCGCATCTCCGGCACGGGTGTCCAGGGTGTCAGGGTCTTTCCCCACGCGAGAAAAGCATCGGCCACGACAACGGCGCCGAAGGCAAAGGATTTCTCGCCGCCAGAGGTCCACGGTGCGCCGACGATCTCGCTGAGGATGACGGATCGCTCGCTCAGCTCGGAATCGCCGTTCGCGCGGGCGGCGGCGATGGAGACCACGGTGGCCGAGGGGCTGATGCCAAGGATGAGCGGTCCGGTGTCGATGTCACCGGCGCCGGAAGTGCCTTTCGGATATTCCCGCACGGGCAGGAAGCCAAGCCAGTCCGGTACGAAGAGACGCCGGAAAATCGCATACTGCTCGCGCGCGAATGTGGCATCCAACTCGGGCAGGAGCGCGTGGATGTAAACCTGCGTGGAGGCGCGGGCGGCGGTAATCATTCGCCCGTCGGTCCCATCAATCATGTGACCGACGAGGCCGGTGGCGGGATCGAGATGCCGCTTGGTGTAGTCCAGCCATGACGCGATCACGTCGGCGAACTGCGGCTCGAACAACGTGTCGTGCAATCGCAGCGACGACAGCGCCATCACGTTGTCGCACGGCCACGCCTGGCCCGGATACGCATCGAGGTGCCGCGACGGACGCGCGCGGAACGCGGCGCCCAGCGCTTCGCATTGCCGACGGAACGACGCCACTTCGACAGGCGTTGGCGCTGGTTCCGGTTTCAGCGCGAGCAATCCGCCGAGCAGACGGTTTTTCCAGCCAAGATAAAACACGCCATTCGGCACCTGCGTGTCCGCCAGGAAAGGAGCGAGTCCCTCGGGCGAATCCATGCGCTGCAGCACCCAGCGCGCCTCCGTCGCCGCGCGGCGTTTCAACGCGTCATCGCCGGTTTGCAGCCCGACATTCACCCACGCCATTCCGTAAAGCGCATGGCTGAAAAACCAGCCCTCGGGAAAAATCCGCTGCATGCTGGGCCCTTCGCCCGCGCGCAGGCGGCGGCCGATGTTAGCGAGTTGCAGCAGCGCATCCTCCGCGATTTCGCCGCGCACGAACACCCCGCGCGGCGCGGCGTAAAGGCGGACGTTGATCCACAGCACGACGCCAAGAAACGCTGCTGCAGCCATGATCAGGACGGCCCGCACGCCCCGCGGCAGAAGCCGTCGCTCGTGGGAAACTCGCGGCAATCGGCGGCCACCTGCTGCGTCGGGCGCGCCTTCACTGTCCGGTGGGGAAAGGTTGCTCACGCGGGCACTCGAACGGACACATCCGGTTTTCTGCCGCCGGTTTCGGCTTCGGCCCCATCGGCTTGACCTGTGAAAATCAGCGGCTGGATGTGGCTCGCGACCGGCCTGCTGGGCTGGCCGGGATTGAGCACTTCCCCGATGTCGAAACGCCGCCTGTCGCGGTCAAGGCGGCTCCGTCCGCCGTGCCACTTGCCCGTCACCGCCGGGGTGTCGCCCTGGTGGCAGCGCATTTGCGGCCAGCTCAGCCGTTCGGGATTGATGAGACAAAGTCCGCCCACGCCTTCGGAGGCCCCGGGGCAATTGCTACGGAATGCCATCCGCCCGGCGAGCAAACGGTAGCGGCTCGGGCGAGAGGCTGTGAACGGCGAATGCGGATCGGTGACGCGCATCCCCTTGCGGGCGAGCCGGTCGATGTCCGGCGTGTTCACCTTTATCGCGCCGTAACAGCCGGCGTCGCCATAGCCGAGGCCGACGACGACGATGAGGAGGTTCGGCTTTGGCGCGACCGCCGTTTCACAACCGAGAAATGCGAGCACGACGAAGATGACCGCCGCGTTTGGTTTCATCGCGACCGGGTATTTGCAAAAGCCGTCATCACTTCGGGTCAGGAGGGCGGTAAAACTTCGCCGCATTTTGGTGGAAGAGCTTGGCGGAAACGGCCGGGCCTTTGCGGTCGAAGTAGGCGCGGGTGAGGCGGAGGACGGCGGCGTAGTCGGCGGTTTGTTCAGTCACGGGCCAGTCGCTGCCGAAGATGAGGCGGTCTTCGCCGAAGCTCGCGAAGGCGAGGTCGAGCACTTCGGTGTAGGCGGCGAGGTCCTGCGGGGCGGGTTGCTTTTCCCAGCGGCCAAACAGCGCGGAGACTTTGCAGCGGACGTTCGGCTGTTTTGCGACGGTGCGGAATTGGGCGACCCATTCGGGCGCGAGTGGTTTGCCGTCGAGTTTCACGCCGCCGAGGTGGTCGAGGATGATGCGCAGTTCCGGCAAGCGGCGGGCGATTTCGGCGACTTCTTCGAGGCGATAGCCACCGAGGAGAAAATCCACCGTGCGGCCTTTCTGCGCGGTGAGCCGGAGGTCAGCGAAGAAGGCGTCGGTGAGTTTTTCCTGGTAGCGACCGGAGAGCCGGTAGCCGACGTAGCGTGGGTTTTCGCAGAGCTTCGCGAACAGCGGCTGGAACGCGGGCGTGCCGATGACTTCGGAGAGGTTGCCGACGATGCCGCGATAGAGCCGCGGATTGTGCGCGGTGAGGTCGAGGTTCCACTGGTTGTCCGGGAGGCTCTGACCTGCTTGCACGACAATGATGCCGGTGACGCCGTTGGCCTTGGCGATGGGTTCGTGGTCGGCGGGGAGAAAGGAGCGGTAGAGCGCTTTGTTGTCCTTCTTTATCCAGCCGAGGCCCGCAGGCCGCGCGACGTCCCAAAGGTGAACGTGGCAATCCATGATGGCGAGCGGATCATCCGCGCGGGCGAGGCTGGCAAGGCCCAGCAAGCAAGCCAGCCAGCTGATGAAGTGTATGCGGATCCCATTCACGAAATGAAATCGGAGGTGGTCGCCTTGATTCGCGCTGAGGGCCCGCCTTATCTCATGCCATGAGTTGCTTGATTGGCCCGACCTGGTCAAACTTCTTGCGGGCCATCTCGAGGTCGAGGTCGCCGTAGTGCTTCATGGGGTTGCCGTGGGCGTTGAGCAGCGTGGTATACCAGTTGCCCAGTGTCTTGTGGCCTTCGTTGCCGTGGAAAGGCAGGCGGACGTAGCGGCGTCCGAGGTTCAGATTGCATTTGGAGCCGGCCATGATGACGAACGGCGATTCGAGACCGATGCCATGATGGGTCTCTCCGTTTTCGGGGAAATACATGATCATGGTGTTGTCGAACATGGTGCCATTGCCCTCGGGTTGTTTCTTGAGAGCTTCGACGATGGTCTTGACCTGGTTGATGTGGCTGATCTGGATTTGTTCACGTGTTTTCCACGCGGGCACTCCTCCGAAGGATTCATCGTGACCCAGCGGGTGGATGCCGATGCGATCGGTTTCGTTTCCGGGGAGGCCGGTGATGGGGGTGCCGAGGTCGTCAATGGTGTAAGTGACGACATTGGTCAGGCCGGCTCTCAAGGCGGCGACCAGCACGTCGGTCATGGCCGCCTGTTTCTCGGGAGTGGTGGCGTCCGATCCGCCGCTAGCATGAACCGGAGCCAGCTTGGGGAGGTACTTGGTGAGCGATCCCGAGAGGGAGATCAGTTTCTTGTTTCGCTCACGGATGGCCTCGATGGATTCGACCAGCATTTCCTGCCGCTGTTTTTCGCGCCCGCCGATGCCGCCGGCGATCAATCCTTCCTTGCTTTGGAGAAACGAGAGCATGTCGTTGTCGGAGTTGACGGCGTCCGGGTTGAGAACGGACTTGAACAGCTCGTAGCGCGCGGTCTCGGGATCCGCGTAGCAGTCATTTCGGGTCTGCGGCGCGGGCGCGGAGTAACCCGAGACGATTCCGGTGCGGTCAGCAGCGAAGGAGAGTTCGACGTGGCCGAAAGGGGATGGAAACAACCTGGCCAGCTCGAAATCAATAGTAGTCCGCTTGATCGAGCTGAGAGTATTGCGATTGGATTTGAAGCAGCCCATGACCGACGAAAACGAGTAATGGATGTTTTCACTCATCATGGCCGAGAGGCCCTGGAGAATCGTCAGGTTCTCCTTGTGAGGCGCGAGTCCCTGCAGCCACCCGGGCAGCTCATGTTTGTCGAGATCCACCTCCAGCGTCTCCTTGGCGGCATCGCGGGCCTTCTCCTTTTCAGAAAAAGTCGGAAGCGCCAGTTCCAAGGGACGGAGGCCGCTGGACTTACGGATGAAGATGAACCGCTTCGGCGATCCCCCCGCATTGGGAGCGGCGAAAAGCTGATGGAACGACGGCGCCAACGCCATGGCGCCGGCGCCAAGGAACGTGTGCAGCATGAACTCTCTTCTTTTTAACATAATCGTCAGTTTTCTATGGGTTTGCGGTAGATGAACGAATCGGAAGTGAGCAGGGACACTATCACGGCATCGAAGCTGCCGCCGCTCTCCGCGTAGGCATTCTCAGCTGCGATGAGCGTTTGTGAATCGGAAAGAACCTCGTTGCGCCCCATGAAATAACGGAAGGCGTAACGGATGATGGACTGGCGAACCCGGCGCGATTTCGCGAGGCGTTCAGCGAGGTCCCGCGCATCCTTGATTTCCCCGTCCAACTTGTCGTCGCCGGTTCCCGTCAAATAGCCCGCCGAGTTCACCGGCACCGTTTTGAAAATGTCGCGAGTATCTGTCAGTAGCGTCCACTTATCCGGGCTCTTCTTAACAAGCTGATCCGGATACTCCAGAGGTTCCTCGGTGCGGAACCTGCCGAAATCATCATAGCTTTCGAAAGCATATCCGAGCGGATTCATGCGTTCGTGGCATTTCCAGCAGTAAGCGACTTCCGAGGCGGAGGCTAGCCGGGCACGCAGCGACTTGGTGTGGTCTTCGGGAATTTTTGCGTCCACCGTGATGGGCACATCGGGAATGGTGCCGGCGAGCAGCTTTTCACGCACCCATTTGCCGCGATGCACGGGATCGGTCTCGGTGTTCTTGGCGTGGGCGATGAGCCAGGCGGGATGCGTTAGGATTCCTTTGCGCTGGGCGACCTTGCCCGGTTGGACAGTCTGATAATCCCAGTTGTCCAAAGCGATGCCAAAAAACTTGGTGACGTTGTAACCGCTCATGAAATCGTAGCCATAGCCGCGATACAGGTCGAACGGGGCTGCCTCCTTTTGCCCTTTGTCGAGGCGGGCCGTGATGCTCTCCATGGACTTCTTGAAAAGCTCCAGCGTGCCTCCCTGCCGGTTGCGAGCTTCCAGATTGTCCGGGTTCACGCTGCGCATTTTGACTTTCCGGAGAAAGTCGGCGTGTTTGAGCAGGTCCTCGTTTTTGAATTTTTTCCAATCGAGATCCTTGAAGTAGGCGTAGATGGACTTGATGCGGTCGGAGGCGGCCTGCATCCGGGCATTGTCGCCATCATGATAGAGGAAAAACTTGTCCGTGGTCAGCAGTTCCTCGAAGACATTCTTGTCCGCCTTGAGGATGTGTTCGACAGTCCGATCAGTCTCACTTAGGAGGCGTTCCGTGGCGTCGCCCAAACGGTCGCCGCCGAAACGCTTTTCATCTTTGAAGATGGTGAGCGCGGGCGGATAACCGAAAAACTCGCGGAAGAAACGGAGTTTGCGGATGGGAATGTCCGTAGTGTTCTCCCTGTATCCCCGGTCGGCAAGGATTGGGTCGATCAGATAGGTGCTGCTGCGGTCATGCAGGATGCGGAGCACCTCCCGTTTGTAGTCCTCACGCGTAGCGAGCTTGCCCGTTGCGGCAGCACGGGCAAGTTCGGCATCCGGGCTTTGGTCAGTGAGGGCATAGGCGATGGCGTAACTGGCATCGCGCGGTGAGAGCATGCGACGTCCTTGGGAATCCGCCGGGCCAACACCAAATTCATGCCGGTAAACAAACTCGCTGGAGAGGATCAGCGTCTGGATCAGCTTCTGGATGGCCTTGAGCTTTCCGAGTTTCTGAATGTAGCCCCTGGCAAGCCCAATATATTCTTTTGTTTCGGCGGAATCGGGAGAGCGTTCCAGCATGGCGGTGAACAACTGGTTGATCAACTCGCCGAGGAGCGGGTCGGACGCGGGCGGAGCGGCCAGGCGGGCCAGCTCGAACTCATGCTCCCAGCCCAACATACACTTTCCGATGATGGCGGAGTAAGTGTCGCCTTGGACTCGGTGCTTGAGGATGGACGCCTGAATCACCTTCAGTTCGCCGTCTGCAAACGGCTTGCTTTTGTCTGACTTGAGCTTGCCCTTTTGCGCGGGTGCTTGCAGACGGAGATCGGGAAGATAATCCCGAAGGATGGTCATGCGTCCCTGAATGGTGCGGGCATCATCCCCAAAGTTAAACCAAGTGCGCTCGCACAGTTCCCGAATCTCTGCGTCGGTTTTCTTTTGGTGGTTGGGATCGTTCAGAATCTGATAAAGCACCCGGTCGCCTCCGAGATCTTTCAGGAGGTTTTGTGCGACATGGATGGGGGCTTTCTTGTAAGTCTCACCTTCATCCAGCTTCTTCACCTCGTTCAGGACAACCGGTCGGAAACGGGGCAGCATTGCCAGGTTTTCTGCACCGTAGATATCCTCGCAGAGCCTTGCGATTTGGCTGCCGAGAAAATCGCGTCTCGCCGCCAGCGTCGCCTGCTGCTGATCTTCGAGGGCCATGATCTGGCTGATCGCAGGGAAGCTCCTGTTGCCCTTGCTCTTCACGAGGGTGTCCGTGATGTATTCGGACGTTTTCTGAGCATCGGTCAGCATGCTCGAGAGGTGCCCACCGGTGAAATCCTCGTTCGCGTAGTAGCGCACGCCGGAGACGGACGGCAGCAGGAAGGGATTCGTGAGGCTGAGTTTCGGAATCTTGACGCCACCCAGCACCGGACCGCCCTTCCCCTTCTTAGGTTGGGTGGTGACATTGCCAAGCATCCTCTGGAACTTGGCGTTGAAGATGAACTCGCTGATCAGCCAGCGCCGGTCGGGGGTGAAACCGGGGAGTTTCGCATATTCCCCGGAGAACAATTTCTCGTGCTCCACGTAGTTACCGAACTCCGGCTTGCTGATCTTGTCCTCCAGCTTGGACGCCTTGTGAAGCTTCAGCTCGGCCGACACCCAGGATAGCAGTTGCTGCCGCTCCCCGTCCTGCGGTTGCCGCTTGTTGGCAGGAGGCATGTGCTTGAGATAGACCTGCTCCTGGACCTTGTTCAGCAAATCCAGCCGTGCCTCCAGCGTGAGCGTCTCCATGCCGTCCAGCCGGACACCTCCTTTATGCTCGTCGGCGTCGTGGCAGGAGATGCAGTAGTTGCCCAACAACGGCAGCACCTTCTCGCCGACTCGGAATGACTCCGCCGAAGTTGCCGCTTCCAACCCTTGGCCCGCTGCGAAAAGACAGGCTAGGAAATAGAAGCTATTGCGTAGAGTCATCATGGAGGCAGATACGATTTCTCACGAGAGAAACCGCGCGATGGGGCCGGTCTGCGCTATCTTCAGCGAGAGGTCGGGGTCGCCGAAGTGTTTGATGGGATTTCCGCAGGCGTTGAGAATAGTGGTGTAGAAGTTGCCGAGCGTCTTGTGTCCTTCGTTGCCCCAATACGGCAGGCGGATGTAGCGGCTGCCGAGCTTGAGTTTGCTGTTCGACCCGGAGAGCACGATGAACGGGAATTCCGTGCCTTGCGCGTGGTGCGTTTCGCCGCTGTTCGGGAAATAGAAAATCATCGTGTTGTCGAACATCGTGCCTTTGCCCTCGGGCACGCTTTTGAGCCGGGCGACGATTTTTTCCATGACCTTCATGTGGTGCAGTTCGGTGCGGTGACGGATTTCCGCCGCCTCGATGCCGCCGATGGTCTTGCCGTGGCCAACGTCGTGCATGTTAACGTTTTCGCCTTCGATGCCGGGGATGCCGGTGTAGTGATGGCCGAGTTCGTCCACGGTGAACGAGACGACGTTCGTGAGTCCGGAAATGAGCGAGGCGAGGAGCACTTCGGCGTGGCCCATCTGCCGGTCGAGCGTGGTCATTTTTTCCGCGAGGTATTTGCTGTCGAGCTTCGGTACATGGCGGCGCACGGTGTCGGCCATGAGGTCAATTTTCCGGTTGCGCTCGCGGATGTCATCGATGGAGCCGGCGTAGTTGCCAACCTTGCGCTGCTCGATGCCTGCAAGCTGGCGGGCGAGTTCGGTCTCGTGGCCGGCGACAAACTCCAGCACCTTGCGCTGGAGCTGGTATTGCACCTGGCCGGTCTTTTCCGCGGCGACGGATTTGAAGATTTCCTCGACCGCAATTTTTGGCGAGCCAAAGGCATAGTTCGGCTGCTGCGGACCTCGAGCGGAAAAACCCTTCGCAATGCCGTCGAGACTGCCGCGGGCATTGCCGCCGTCGGTGGGGAAGCAGGCCAGCTCGATATGCTCCATCGGCGAGGGGAAAAGCCGCGCCAGCTCGAAGTCCACGGTGGCCCACTTGATGGAACTGGGCCGCTCGTT
>CAZUUP010000234.1:0-8663 GCA_964623105.1 uncultured Akkermansia sp. | reverse complement strand
ACCTCAAGTTTCAGCGCATCCAGTTCACCCCGGACCTGATGCCCGCCGACATCACCGGCACGGAAATCCTGGAACAGTCCGGCGAAGGGCGTCGCATGGTGTTCGTGCCCGGGCCGATCTTTGCGAACATGATCCTGGCGGACGAAATCAACCGCACGCCGCCCAAAACGCAGGCCGCGCTGCTCGAGGCCATGCAGGAACATCAGGTGACGGCCGCCGGCGTGCGACATGCCCTGCCCGAACCCTTCTTCGTGCTCGCCACGCAGAACCCGATCGAGATGGAGGGCACGTATCCGCTGCCCGAGGCCCAGCTCGATCGTTTCATGTTCAACGTCGTCATTGATTATCTGCCGGAGGACGACGAGGTGACGGTGGTCTCCCAGACCACCGCGCGCCGCGGCGAACCCATCCAGCCCCTCTTCACGGGTGAAGATGTGCTGCGCTTCCATGAACTGGTCCGCAAGGTGCCGATGGCCGAGGACGTGGTGCGCTTTGCCGTGCGCCTGTCCGCGGCGTCGCGTCCGCGGCAAAAAACCACGCCGGACTTCGTAAACGAATGGGTGAACTGGGGTGCCGGCCTGCGCGCCGCGCAGTTTCTGGTGCTGGGTGCCAAGGCGCGGGCGCTGCTGCAGGGCCGTTCGCATGCCGCAGTGGAGGACGTCAAAGCCCTCGCCCACCCCGTCCTGCGTCACCGCATCCTGGTGAATTATCGCGCCGAAGCTGAGGGAGTGAACGTTGAAAAGGTGATTGATCGGTTGCTCGCGACCGTGCCGTCGCCGGTGCCGGGCGTTGGACAAGGTGGCGCAGCCGGAACTTGAACGCGGGTTTTCAGCCGGGCGGCATCTCCGGGTTTCCTGCGGCCCGGATCCGGGGTGGTGCAGATTGCGGCGGTTCAGTTCTTAGTTTCGTCCGCCACCACCGCGCCGCCGCGCAACCGGATGATGCGACGGGTCCGGTGGGCGAGCTCGAGGTCGTGCGTTACCAGCACCAGGGTGGTCCCGAGGGAGGTGTTCAGCTCGAACAACAGGTCCACGATCCGGCCGCTGGTTTCCGCGTCGAGATTGCCCGTGGGTTCGTCGGCGAAGAGGATTTGCGGACGATTGATGAACGCCCGGGCCAGGGCGACGCGCTGTTGTTCGCCGCCCGACAGTTGCGTCGGGTAATGCCCAAGGCGTTCGCCGAGGCCGACGCGGCCGAGCAGTTCCACCGCGAATCCGCGCACGTCCCGCTCGCCCCGCAACTCCAGCGGCACCATCACGTTCTCCAGGGCGGTCAGGGTCGGCAGCAGTTGGAAATTCTGGAAGACAAAGCCGACGGACTCGTTGCGCACCCGCGCCCGCGCATCCTCGTCCAGCCGTTCGAGGCTCTGACCATTGAGCGTGACCGAGCCGGAGGTGGGTTGATCCAGCCCGGCGGAAAGGGCGAGCAGTGTCGTCTTCCCGCTGCCCGAAGGGCCGACAATCGCGCAGGTTTCGCCGCGTCCCAGGGTGAACGTGACGTCGCGCAGCACCGTCAGCGGCCGGCCGCCGCTGGGATAGGTCTTGGTCAACTGGCTCGCCGCGAGGATGGGAATCGGATTCATCGCGCCCCTCTGTTGCACGGGAACGGTGGATGGTCAAACGGGAACGCCGTCCGGCTGGAGCCGCAGTTGTCCGGCCGCGCGGCGGCTCAATGCAGCACCATGATGCACGAGGGTCCGGGCATCGTGACGGGGTCGCCGACGGCTTTGAGGCCGCCGTTTTCCGGGTTGATGCGGAAGGCCACGACGTTCTTGCGCGGCATGTTGGCGCAAAGCAGATAACGGCCGTTGACCGCCAGGGCGAGGTTTTGCGGACCCTTGCCCAGGCTCGGTTCGATGCCGAGCAGGGTGAGGCGTCCATCGGAGCCGATGCGATACGCGGCGATGCTGTCGTGCCCGCGGTTGGTGCCGTAGAGGAAGCGCCCGTCGGGAGTGATCTTCAGGTCGGCGCAGTAGCTCCGGCCTTTGAAATCATCCGGCAGGGTGGAAATGGTCTGCCGTTCGGTCAGCGTCCCGGTCTCGGCGGCGTAGTCGAACCAGGTGACCGAGTTCTTGAGTTCGTTGATGACGTAAACGTGCTTGCCGTTGGGATGAAACGTCAGGTGTCGCGGGCCGGCGCCCGGGGGCGCCTTGGCAAAGGCGGGCTGGTTTGGGGTGAGCTTTGCGGTGGCGGCATCGAGGCGGTAGCTGAGGATTTGGTCGATACCCAGATCTGCGGCGAGGGCGAAACGGTTGTCAGGGCTGACCACGAAGCTGTGGGCATTCGGACCTTTCTGCCGGGGAAGGTCCACGCTCGAACCGGCGTGCTGGAAGAATGAAACCATCTCGCCCAGCGAACCGTCGTCGCGCACGGGCAGGGAGCCGACGTTGCCGGTGGTGTAGTTGGCGACCAGCACGGTTCGTCCGGTGGCGTCGATGTCGAGGTAACAACTGGCCGACCCGCGGGTGGACTGGCGATTGAGCAGTTTCAGGCGCCCGGTGCGGCCTTCGATCGCATAGGCCGCGACTTCCTCGGGCGCCTTGCTGCCAAAGCTTTTCGCGTGAATCGAGTACAGGTGCTTTTGGTCGCGTGAAACCGCGAGGAAGAAGGGGTTCTCGACGCCGCCGGTCCGTTCGACGGGCGTCAGGTGGCCCGTGTCGGGATTCAGTGTGAAGGCGTGGATGCCCCCGTTGGTCCCGCCGGCGAAGGCGGAAATGAAGACCAGCGGGTCGGCGGCTTGCGCGGCGCCAGTGGCGCCCAGCATGACCGCGGTGATGAGGTTCAGAAAGGATCGCATGATGTGTTTCGTGGTTGGTGGCTGGCGATGACGGAGTGTTCTGACGAACCGCCCGGCGGTTATCCTCAAGGAGATGGGAGGCTGGGGCGGGGAAGCTGTTTCAGGCGACCTTGATTTTGACGACCACCTTGACGACCACCGTCGGTTCGTCCCAGACGATGGTGGGGGCGTGGGCGTCCTCGGGATACAGGATGGTGAAATGTCCGCCGCTGAGGTGAAGCGGCGTTACGTCGGGAATCAGTTTGAACAGGGCGGCTTCCTTCTTCTCGTCGTAGGCCATGGTGGTTTCCCGCATCGCGCTCAAGGGCGCCCACAGGATGGTTTCGCGCCCGGAGAAGACGTATTGCACATCGATGTATTTGCGGTGCGCCTCGAACAGTGCGCTGGCGGCGGGTTTGGTGGTGTAACTCTGGACCAGCGCGAAGGCGTTGTCGCCGTCCAGGTCGTGGCGGCCGGGGGCCTCGGTACCCTTGAAGGCGCGGAGAAAGGCGAAGGCGCGGGCAAAGCGCGGATGCAGGGGTTCGTAACGGGGGGCATTGGCCAGAATGTCGAGGATCATGGGGTTGGCGTTTTCAGCGTCGTTGATTTGAACTCGGGGGAATTATTGCGGCGGGGATGGCTTTGGCAATGCAATCGCGTGGTCCAAATCCCCCGCGCCCGGAATGATCTCACGGTTCGTAGTTTCGGGTGAAAAAGTGGGAGCAGCGCGTCCCGATTGCCCCACGGCCGCTCCGGGCCGGACGATGTCTCCGCGTTGGCCGTGATTCTGGCGCGGCGAATTACGGCGCGGGATCTTTGACCGGCAGCCATTGTACGGCGTCGGCGATGACCACGTGCCGGGGGTCGGTTCCGTCGTTGGAAATGCGCACCCAACCCGCGCGGCCCGCGGCAAAACGAAAGGTGCCCAGCGTGCGGAAGAGGCGATTGTGCGGTGCCGGTTCCTGTTGGTTGATGCGCAGGGTGGTTTCGCCGTCGGCGTGACGGATGGTGACGGGGGCGTTGGTGGTGCGGCGGATGTTGTAGCAGTGTGCCAGGCGGACTTCGTAACGACCGGCCCGGGGAAGGTCGGGCGTGAACGTCACCGATTTTGTCCCCTTGCCCTCCTTCATGTCGTGCAGGTAGCCGAGGCCGACATAGGGCGGCGTGTGCGTCGAGTACTGCCATTTGCCCACCAGCGTGGCCGCGGTGTCGTCCACGACGATGCCCGGCAACGAAGCGGGGTCAGCCACGACAAAGGGCACCAGCGCAGGGTTGTCCACCTCGCCGGGCGGATGCGTGTTGGGGACCGCGTCGGGATGGGGACGCAATTTTGTGGCGGGCGGTCCGGCGAGCAAGGTGATGAGGGATGCCAGCAGCAGCGCGGCCGCGAAGAAGCGGGCGGCGCGATAACCCTGGTCTGTTCGGACGATGATTCGCGATGACGGCAACTGTTTCACGACGGGGGGCGGACGCTAGCGCGGCCATTCCAGCCAGGCACCGGCCATCCGGCGGCCGAGTTCGAGCTTTGCGCCCTTGCTGAAGTGGAGGTTGTCGTAGCGTTGCGGGCGCAGGTCGAGGGTGTCGATGTAGCGAAAACTCGGATCGGCGGCGGGCAGGGCGGATTGTTGCGCGCGGACGACGTCGCTGTTTTTTCCGCCCGACGCAATGCCTCCAATGATGACCCGCATGGCTGCGGCGTGCGGCAGGTCCTGGCGCAGGTTTTTTGCCAGCAGGCGCAGGCGTTCTCCGGAAGCGGCGGCCTCGACGGCATTGTCGCTTTCCCCTTGCACGTAAAGCAGGGCGGCCACTTCGAAGCCGATGCCGGTCGGAATCGCCTGGACCGCCCGTCGCACGGTGTCCAACACGTGCCGGTACATGTGATCGTTGGCGGCGCCCTTGACCCAGAAACTGTTTCCGCCTCCGCCACGGCTGGCTTTTACGACGAGAAAGTCTTTCACGCCGCGCGCTGCCAGTTGCCGGGCGAAACCAATCTCCGGCCCCCAAAACAATGGATCGGCTCCCTCGCCCTTCTGTGCGCGCAGGGAGACAATCTTTCCGCCCGAATCATCGTACAACACCGCCGGCCCGTCGCCTGCGCGGGTCGAGCGGTTCGACCAGAAAAACGGAATCTGCGCGTCGAGCGGATCTTTTCCGGGCGTGATGTCCGGTTCCTTTTTGTCGGCGGTTGTTCCCAAGCTGTTCGACTGGCCGGTGAGGACGAAGATTTTGAGATTCCGTCCGTCGGCCCGCAGAAGTGGCGCTTCGTCTTGGGCCGTGATTGGCTGGTCACCGGACCACGCCAGGGCCAGGACGAGCAATGCCAGCGGCCGCCACTGAAGCGCCTGCGCCCGCCCGGGGCCGGACGGGGATGGACGTTGCTTGCTGGGCACGGAGAAAGCGCCGGGTTCGGGCGGGGACTTCACTTGCTCAATCCTTCGCGGACGAACTTGAACAGGGCCTCGGTGGCGGGGTCGTCCGGCAGGCCGAGGTTGGCATTGATCTTGGAGTGGTTGGTCTCCTTCGCTCCAAAGGCGGTGGCCGGGATGCCGGATTCCTTTAACACGGATTCGAGCCGCCGCGCCTGCAACGAATTATCCGGATGATCGGCGACATGCAGGATCAGAAACGGAGGGATTCCCTTGCCGCGGGCCACATGGGTCACGGCGGAGTAGTCGCGATGCAATGCGGGATCGTTGCCGAATTTCAAGCGATGCCCGTACTTCGGCATCGGGAAGCCGTGAACCCGCAGCCGGGTCTCGGCGGTTTCGATCATCGCCGGAATGTCATACGTGTCGCCATCGACGGGCACGCAGCCCTTGAGGACGGAGAAGGGCACGCCCTCGGCCTTGAGATACCGGTCGTCGATGCACAGCAGCGCGGCCAGTTGCGCCCCGGCGGAGTGACCCATGACAAATATCCGGCCCGGATCGCCGCCATGTTTGGCGATGTTTTGGTGGACCCAGCCCAGCGATTTCGCCACATCCTGGAAAATCGTCAGCATCGGTACGTGCGGGAGCAGGCGGTAGTTGGTCGAAACGAAGACAAAGCCCTTGCCCACGAACGCCTCGGGCTTGAGCTGCACGCCCGTCTTGTCCCCGGCCTGCCAGCCGCCGCCGTGAATCCAAAACACCACGGGCAGACCCTTGGCTCCGGGCGGCGCATAGATGTCCAGCACGTGCCGCTCATGGGCGGGGCTGGCGTAAGCGATGTTTGCGGCGGTGGGCTTCAACGCGGAAGTGTCGGCGGCGGGGGTGGTCGCGCACATCACCAGAACCGCGACGGCTGGCAGGAGGCAGGTGGCTTTCATGGGGCGAAAGCCTACAGGACCGGCAGCCGGTGAAAATGGCGAAATTGCGTCCCGACCAGGCTTCGTCATGCGCGCGCGCCACCCGGTGCTCTCGAGCGGTTCCATCAATGTCATAGCGATGAGAACGCCCACCAACCCCTCACCCGGCCTTCGGCCACCCTCTCCCCATCGGATGGGGAGAGGGGCGGGGTGAGGGGAAAACAGTCGCCAGCGCAGCTACATAATTCATGGAAACGCGCTAGCCGCGAGTTGGCCGGATGACGCCGGGTTCGATCGCTGCCTATCGCGGAGCCTTGCCCTCGCCCGCTGCGCAGCCCTCTTTTCGTTTCGGGAAATCCCAATAGAAATGCGCCACCTCACGTCGAAGGCACCCATGCAGACGGCCGAAAAATCCTGCACCGCAGCTTTCCGCGCCCCGGGTTTCCGGGGGCGGCGTGCCGGATCGCAGAGTACAATCACCCATGAGCTGGAATAAGGCCTTCGTCCTCAGTGTGTTTCTGCTGGCTGCCGCCCTCGTCGCCCGGGCCGCCGCCCCCTCTGCGAAGGCTGCGGCGAAGGCTGTTCCCGCTCCCGCTTCCGCTCCCGCCGTGACCTTGCCCGCGCCGGCGTGGGTGCCGGGCTATCGCGTGCGTTTCCCGCTGCGGCTCATCGGCGACTTCGCGAGCGAGAAGGCGCAGACGCAGTCGGTCATCGCGCGTCTGCCCGCTGCCGGTTGGCTGCGGCCCGATGGCGCGGACATCTGCGTACAGTCGCAGGACGGACGTGTGCAGCCCGTCGCGGTGCTCTCGCACCAGCCCGATGGCGAGACGCTCATCCAGTTCAAGCGGAACGGCAACGACCCGGCCTACTGGGCCTACGCGGGCAACGCGAAGCTGCCGCATCCCAACATCGCGCCGCTGCCCGAGGGCATCACCGTCGAGTTCCGCAACTGGGCCGGCACGTCGCTCGCGAGCTGGGCGGACGTGGTCGGGAGCTTGAAACAAAATCCGGCGGTCATCGCCAACGGCTTCGTGGACCAGGTCGTGCAGAACGTGAACCCCGCGCGACCGGACAACGTGCGGAACTTCGCCGCGTCCTATCGCGGCTTCCTGCGCATCCCGGAGGACGGGGCTTACAAGTTCTACCTCGGCGCGGAGAACGCGGCGTTCCTCTTCATCAACACCAACCGCGTTTACGAGCAGACCGGCAACGCACGCTTCGCCACGCGCATCCTCGCCAGCGCGTGGCGCGAGGTGGAGTTGACGGCGGGTGTGCATCCTTTCGAGGTGCATCACGTGTGCGGTCCCGCTGCGGCCGTGGCGAACTGCACGCTCTACCTCAAGCGCGACACGGCGAACAAGAAACTCGCCGCCGCTGCCGTGCCCGCCGCGATGTTCGCGCAAGCCACGCGGGCCGAGGTCGCGGGCATCGAAGGCGCGAATGGCGCGCCCGCCATGACGTTCGCGTGGGGCGTGGATGACACCTTGAGCACGCCGGGAATCACGCTGCATCTCGTGCGCTTCGAGGCGCACGGCACCAGCCCGGACCCGGCGAAGGTCCAATGGGATTTCGGCGACGGCACGCGCGGCTCGGGCCGCTCGCCGACGCACGTCTATTTCAAGCCCGGCGAGTATCGCGTCACGCTGAACGCCGGCAGCGGCGCTCCGCCCGTCACGCAGCGCATCTACGTCTGGACCGTGCCGATACCCACCAGCCCGCACTCGCTCGGCCGCGCGGTCGAACTGCTGTCCGCGGCCGACTGGAGCGGCTGGGACGCGCAGCGCTTCAACTCCGCCTTCGACTTCCTCCTCGTCTCCGAGCAGCCGCACCGCTGGCCGCTGGTCGAGCGGCTCGCGCGGCATTTGCTCGCGCAGCCAGACATTGATGTGAAGCGCCGCATCGCGCTGCAAACGACCTTGATGGAAGCGCTGGCCCGGCAAGGTCGCGGCACCGAGGCGACGGCGCTGATGGACGAGGCGCTCAAGGTCGCCGGCAAAGTCCCGAGCCTGCGCGTGCTCGTGCTGCTCAAGGGCGCGGACTTGCAGTGGAATTATCTGAAGGAGTTTCCCAAGGCCGCGCAGCTCTACGAGAGCATCATTCAGGACCATCGCGGCCTCGGGCATCCGGCGGTGCGCGAGGCGGCGATTCACTGGGGCGACCTCTTCACGCAGGCCGGCGACCTCGTGCAAGCGGCCGAGCGCTACCGGCTCGCGAAGTCGCTCGGCGGCGAGCGCTTCGCCGTGACGGGCCAGAACGAGGCCATCCAACGCGGCGCGTTGCTGCGCATCACGGAACAGAAGCTCCGCACCGGCGACGTGCGCGGCACCAGGCTGTTGCTGGAGCGGCTGGAGCTCGAGTTCCCCGAGCAGAAACTCGAGGGTATGTATCGCTTCTTGCGCGCGGAGACGGACCGGTTCGCGGGTCGCTACGAGGACGCCATCCGCCATTACGAAGTGCTGCTGAAGCTGCGGCAATGGGCCGGCTTTCGCGACCGCGCGATGCACGGCCTGGCCGATTGCGCGCTGCGGCAGGAGGATTTCGCCAACGCGCAGGCGTGGCTGGAGAAGCTGCGCGAGACGTTCCCCGACTACTTCACGCAGCA
>CAZUUP010000233.1:0-8683 GCA_964623105.1 uncultured Akkermansia sp. | reverse complement strand
GGAACGCCTGAACCTGCTGAAACTCGACAATCACGCCTTCGCCGGCTGTCCCGTGACCTTTTGGGATGTTTTCGGCGAACAGGGCCATCCGGTGCGCGCGACCATTTCCGAGATGGGGCCGCTCCTGCTCTCGCGCCTCTTGCAGCTCAACGACACCCAGGCCGGCGTCATCTCGCTCGTCTTCAAGGTCGCCGACGAAAACGGCCTGCTCCTCCTCGACTCGAAGGACCTGCGCGCCATGTTGCAGTACGTGGGCGACAACGCCACCGCCTTCACCACCCAGTACGGCAACATCTCGACCGCCAGCATCGGCGCCATCCAGCGCAACCTACTCGCGCTGGACACCCAGGGCGGGGACAAGTTTTTCGGCGAGCCGGCATTGAACTTCGATGATTTCATGCAGACGGACGAGCGCGGGCGCGGCTACATCAACATCCTCGCCGCCGACCGGCTCATGCAGTCGCCCAAGGTCTATGCGACTTTCCTGCTCTGGATGCTCTCCGAACTTTTTGAACGTCTGCCGGAAGTCGGCGACCAGCCGAAGCCGAAGCTCGTGTTCTTTTTCGATGAGGCGCATCTCCTCTTCTCGGACATTCCCGCGGCCCTGCTCGAGAAGATCGAGCAGGTCATCCGCCTCATCCGCTCGAAGGGAGTCGGCGTTTATTTTGTCACGCAAAACCCGCGCGACATTCCCGACAACGTCCTCGGGCAGTTGGGCAACCGCATCCAGCACGCCCTGCGCGCCTACACGCCACGTGATCAGAAGGCCGTGCAGACCGCCGCCGAAACCTTCCGCCAGAACCCCGCGTTCGACACCGGCAGCGTCCTCACCGAACTCGGCGTCGGCGAGGCGCTCGTCTCGTTGCTCGATGAAAAGGGACAACCCACCATGGTCGAACGCGTCTTCATCTGCCCGCCCGGCAGCCAGATCGGCCCCATCACGCCCGAGCAACGCAAGGCCATCATCGAGCAGTCGCTCGTCTTCGGCCAATACGAGAAAACCGTGGACCGCGAATCCGCCTACGAACGCTTGAAAGGTGTGGCCGTCAGCTCCGGCGACGCCGCCGCGCAGGCCCAGGCCAGCGGCGAAAAGGGCGGTTTCTTCAGTTCCCTCGGCTCCCTCTTCGGCGGCGGTGGGGCGAAGGCGCCGGCCGCGCCCAGCCTGCCCGCCGCGGCTCCAAAGGGTCGCCAGCCGGAATCGCTCATGGGCACGATGGCCAAGAGCGCCGTGCGGAGCATCGGCAGCGCGGTGGGCCGCGAGATCATCCGGGGCGTGATGGGCTCCCTCTTCGGCGGCGGCAAGCGGCGGTAAAGCGGCGCGGCGGGCTGGTTATGCCGCCGAACGACTGCGTGCGCGATGGAATCGTCTCCGACTCCAGGCCAGGACCGGGGCGCATGGGCGGGCCGGTTTCCGACCACGCATTGGAGCATCGTCTGTGCGGCGGGTTCGGCCACGGAGGCCGAGCGGCACGCGGCGCTGGAGTGGTTGTGCCGGCGCTATTGGGTGCCGGTGGTCGGTTTCATCCAGCGGCAGGGCTTTGACCCGGCAACGGCCGAGGATCATGCCCAGACGTTTCTCGCGCGGGCGGTTCACCGCGATTTTTTTGCGCGGGCCGAGCCGGCGCGCGGGCGGTTGCGCAGTTTTCTCCTCACTTCCCTCCGCAACTTTCTGGTGGACGAAAGGCGGCGGCAGTCCGGCATCCCCCCGCTGCTGCCGATGAACGACGCGACGGCGGAAATTGCGCTGCCGGACGATCCGGTGTTCGAGCGGCAGTGGGCCGAAGCGTTGCTGGCGCGGGTGCTTTCCGAGTTGGAACAGGAATACGTGCGGCGGCAGCGGATCGCGTTGTTCCGGCGGATCGAGCCGCGTCTGCTGGCGGCGGAGGCGCCGGCGTCCCATGCGAGCCTGGCGGCCGAGTTGGGAATGACCGAGCAGGCGGTGAAGGCGGAGGTTTACCGGTTGCGGCAGCGCTTCCGCCAACTGGTCCGCGAAGAGGTGGCGCGGACGGTGGCGACGGCGCCCGAAATCGAGGAGGAACTGCGGGCGCTGCGCCGGGCTTATGCGCGTTGACGCCGGAAATTTTTTGTCACTTCGCGGAAATCTCTTCGTATAGCAGGGTAGATGACGACTGCATTCATGCCGCCCGGAGCCGGTGCCTGTCCGAATTGCGGGACGGCAGTCGGGGCGACGGCGACGCATGGTATGTGTCCGGCGTGCCTCCTCGAGCTGGCTGCGGACGGGGAATCGCACGCCGGCCGGATGGCGGGCGACGTCATCGGCGACCGGTTTGTCCTGGGCGGATCGCTGGGCGCGGGCGGCATGGGCGCGGTTTTCTCGGCGCTGGACCGTGAACACGGCACGACGGTGGCGATCAAGTTTCTCCACGCCTGTGCCCCGGAGGGGTTGGAGCGTTTCCGGTTCGAGGCCGAGACCACGATGCAGCTTGCGCACCCGAACATCCTCCCAATTCTCGCGATTGGCGACTTCGACTGCGATCCCTACTACGCGATGAAGCTGGCCCCGGGCGGGAGCCTCGCGGGCCGCGTGGCCGGGTTGCGGGCGGGCATCGCCGATGTGGATTGGCCCCGGCGCATCGCGCGGCTGTTCGCGGGCGTCGCCTGCGGGGTGCAACATGCGCACGAGCGCGGGGTGATCCACCGGGATCTCAAGCCCTCGAACATTCTCCTCGGCGAAGGCGACCATCCGTATGTGGCGGACTTCGGGCTGGCCCGGTCGCTGAGCGTGGATGCGCGGTTGACCGTGTCGGGCGCCTTGCTGGGGACGCCCCTGTATCTTGCGCCGGAGCGCCTGGACAACCGCGCCAGTGGCGCGACGGTGGCGGGCGACATCTACAGCCTGGGTGCGATGCTGTACGAATTGCTGTCCGGGGAACCGCCGTTCACCGGCGCCGATCCCTGGCAGATCATCGCCCGTGCGCGCGTCGGTGATCCCATGCCGCCGCTGAGCCGATTCCGGCAGTCAGATTCGGCGGTTTACCGTCGCCCGGGAACGGCCTTGCAGGACTTGGAGACGGTCTGTCTCAAGTGCCTCGAACGCGAACCTGCGCAGCGTTACGCAAGCGCTGCGGATCTGGCCGGGGAACTGGAGCGCATCGCCGCGGGGCAGCGCATTGCCGCGCGTCCGGTCACGCGGACGGAGCGGTTTGGCCGCTGGTTGCAGCGGGAACCCCTGCTGGCAACCCTGGCAGCCGGGTTGGTGGTGGCGCTCGTCGTGGCGCTGGTGGTGGCTGTGTCCTACGGGCGCGCGATGGCCGCCCGCGCCCGCGCCGAGCAGCGGTTGCTGGAACGCGCCGAGGCGGAGGCGCGCGCCTTGCGGACGCGCGTGAACCAAACCCTGCTGGGCGAGGCTGAACGCGATCTCCACCAGCAACGACCCGCCCACGCCGCCGCCACCGTTGCCGCCGTGCTGCGCTCCGAACCCGAGCACCCGACCGCCGGCGCATGGGCCCGGTATCTGGCCACCGAGGTGCTGCCCGCGCAGGCGCCGGCCGGTGCGACGGTCGAACCGCTTGGCCCTGCGCGTTTGCTCGCCGCCAGGTCCGCCGAAACGTTTCTGGTGCAGGAAGGAGCCCGCACCATCCGCCGCTGGTCCGCCAGCCGCGGCGGGCCGGAGGATGGGCCCGGATTTAACGTCGCCGCGGACATTGTCGCCGTGGATGCCGATGCCGCCGGGCGCCGGGTGGTCGCCGCGTGCGCGGATGGCTCGGCGTGGGTTTGGGAGCCGGATGGTTCGGCGGGGCCGCGCCAATTGGTTGGGTTCAAGTCTGCCGCCGCATTCGTCCGCCTCAGTGCGGATGCCTCAGCGGTGCTGCTGGTGAGCGACACGGGCTTTGCGTGGCGTTACGAACTGCCCGGCGGTGGAAGATCGTGGGCCAAACAATGGCACGCTGGCACCGTCACCGCGGTTGCTTGGGATCCGCGGCAGAAGCTCGCGTTCTCCGCGGGCAGCGACGGTCGATTGATGGTCTGGGATGCTGCCACCGGTGAGGCGCTCGGTCCCGACCTGAAGTACAGCGGCGTGAATTTCCTCGCGTGTCATCCCGAGGGTGCGTTGTTTTGTTTCGTTGGTGGCGATAATGGCGTCCGCGTCCGCGACACCAGTCCCGAGCGCGGCTTTGCGCTGGAGCCCCTCAAGGCCAAGATCGAACGCCCGGTCGAGCAGATGGCGTTCGTGGCCACCAACACCTGCCTGATCGCCGGTGGAGAATTCGTCTGGTTGGTGACCATCAAACGGCGGCCCGGCAACGTCAGTTGGGAGCGCCGCAAGGGTTTGCCCCGCGCTCCGGCTGGCACGCCCCGCTGGTCGGAGCCCGCCGGGATGGTCAGTGTTCCGCAGGCGGATGGGGGCGTGCTCCTGTTCGACTCCACGAAATTCGACGCGATCTCCGGCTCCATCCGCACGGATCAGCCGATCCTCGAAGCCCTCCCGGGCAGCGATGGCACCTCGCTGCTCGTCCGCCGCGCCGATGGAAAGCTGCAGTTTCTTGCCGCCAGTTCTGCCACTCCGGTCACCCCCGGCCTGCCGGTTGGCGACCCCACCGCCGCCGAATTTGTGCTGCGCGGGCGCGGACTGCTCACCCGCACCGGGACCCGGGCGGAACTCTGGAATCTGCCGTCCGCGGCGGGCCCCGTGCCGGTCAGCCCGGCGGCCATTTGGGTGGGCACGAACATCACGCTTCACGCGGTGAGTCCGGCGGGCAGCACCCTTGCGCTGCAGCAGGGCAAAGCTCTTCAGTTTGTTACGCTGGCCGAGAATCCCACCGGCAGCCGCTCGCTTGACGTTCTACCCCCGGGCGACCCGATTCCGCTGACGAACACCGTGCGCCAGATGCTTTTCACGCCGGATGGCGCGAATCTGCTGCTGGACCTGGGCGCGGGCCGCGTGGTTGTGGTTGATGTGAACACGCGCCGGGTGGTGACCGACTGGGCCGCCCCCCAGGCCGCCCCGCCGTGGTTCATGGCCGGCAACGACGCAGTGCTGCTTGTCGCCGCCGACGGCCGCCTCCAGCGCCTTGCGCTCATGACCGGCGCTCTGCTTGCGCAAGGGAGCAACAGCCACGCCGGCGTGGGCAATTTCGCCCTCGATCCGACCCGCGAATTTCTCGCCGTCGCTGATCTGGCCGGCCGGGTGCGAATCCATGCGACGCGCACCTGCGAACCCGTGGGCGGCCTGATCGAAAGCGGCACCCGGTTGGGCGCCCTGCGATTTTCGCCGGACGGAAGCCAGTTGTTGACCGCCGGCATGGACAGCACCGCGCGGCTGTGGAACTGGCGGCAGGGAACCTTGATCGGGAAGCCCCTGCCCGCCGCGAATCTCTCGGCCGAAATCCGCACCGTCGATGCCGCCTTCTGGCCCGGCCGCAACTGGCTCGTCCATTCGACCCGCAACAAACGTTTCCGCGTCTGGAACCTCGCCGACCAGACCCGGCCGGTGCCCGACTTTTATTCCACCCGTGCCGAACCGCCCGTGCTCATCTCCCCCGACGGTGAATGGCTTGTCCTCCTTACCCAGGGCCGCGCCCGGCTGCTGGCGCTGGCGGGCTTCGATCGTCCCGTGCCCGGCTGGTATGCCAGCTTTCTCGAAGACTACCACGGCAGCCGCCGCCAGCCCGACGGCACGTTCGCCGACCAATCCCCGCTCCCTCCGTCCGCCTTGCGGGCCAAATTCCCGCTGTCCACCGCCCCCAAGGATCTCCTGCCCGTGACCTTGCGGTGAACCGCCCCCGCAACCGGCGCCCGCCGTTCACGCCGCCCATCCCTAGCCCAATCTCCGGTTGTGGCGCGTTGTCATCACCGCGCCGCTCCGTTGCGGAAACCGCCCCGGGCACTGCTTTCCTCCCGCCCCTCTTTGCGCCCACTTGCGTTTATCGCGCCCATCCCCACCCCGATTCGCCCCCGAAAAACCGCCTAAAAAAAGATCATCTGTCATGGCAATTGCCACGGGACTTGATTGGCCAAGGAGAAGGAACCGCCCTTCAGGTGGCTTACGAGGGTGTCGTTAGGCGTGCAGGCGGTACGGCCAGCCGAAAAACAAAAGCTTGTCGATCAGTTCCAGGATCGGAACTCTTTGGCGCGGCACCGATGGGCGGCGAAGTTTTCTGTCCGACGGGAGTTGCCGGTAATCACCTCCAATACTTGTCACGAAAGGCAATCTATGTTTCGCGCCACCCGTTTCTGCATCGCACTATGGCTGAGCGTGGGTTTGAGTGTCGTTGCGCGGGACGCTGGCGTGTTCGAGCCTGGTGCCAAACTGAAGGTCGAAGCCGACGGCGACGGCGCTGGTGAAGGGCCGGCGTGGCATCCCAAACTCGGGGTTCTCACCAGCGGGCACAATGGTCACATCAACCGGCTCGATCGCGCCGGCAGGCCGGGCATTTACCGCGAGAAGGCCGGCACCAACGGACTGCTCTTCGACAAGGACGGCAATCTGGTGGCGTGCGAGCAGGTCGCCCGCCGCGTCACCCGCACTGACCCCGCCGGCAAAGTCACGGTCCTCACCGACAATTATCACGGCAAACGGTACAACAACCCCAACGACCTGAGCATCGATTCGAAGGGACGCATCTACTTTTCGGATCCCCGATATGGCTCTCGCGATGGCATGGAAATTCGCGACGAAAAGGGTGACACCATCGAAGGCGTCTATCGCATCGATCCCGGCGGCAAGACCACGCGCATCATCGGACGCGAGCTGGACCGCCCCAATGGTGTGCTGGTTTCCGCCGACGACCGGTTTCTTTTCGTCGCCGACAATAACAACAACAGCCTGACGGGTGCCCGCAAACTTTACCGCTTCGACCTCAAAGCCGACGGCACGGTGGATTTCGCGTCGAAAAAGATGTTGCACGACTGGGGCCTGGGTCGGGGCCCGGACGGACTGAAACAGGATGCCGCCGGCCGACTTTACGTCGCGGGCGGGTTGAACACGCCGAATCCGCCGTTTGAGCCGGCGGATAACAAGAAGGGCGGCATCTACGTCTTCTCGCCTGAGGGCGTGCTGCTCGACTTTGTGAACGTCCCGCGCGACGAAGTGACCAACTGCGCCTTTGGCGGGGACGATCTGCGCACTCTCTACATCACGGGCGGCGGCACGCTCTACTCGATCCGCACGGCCACGCCGGGACGGGTGCTTTTTCCGGCCGCGAAACCTTAGCCCGGGGTCGGATTCGGACTGAATTCGGATCGCGCAGCGGGTCGGGTGGCATTGGGGAAGTTGATGAGGGATGAGACGGCGGGCGGGGTGTTGGCAGGGGAATTGGGGGCAGGGGAATTTTTTGGGAGGTATTTGTGTATGGGGAGGGACGGGCTGCCGTCTGACCGTGGCGTGGGCGGCACGGCGGGCGCGGTGGGGGTTGTGGTTACGGACGCCCGGCAGCGCGTCCCTACCGGATGGTGGGGAGGGGAGTGGATCGAGGCCGTGCAGCATCGGCTGATCTTCGTTTGGAGGACCGCGTTGACGCGGTCCCGGCCGGAGGATCGAACGAGCGGCGTAAGCGCGGAACTTCCAGCCGGCCAAGTCTGCCGTTGCCTCATGGCGAAATGACGTTAAAATGGCGCGTATGAAAACATTGCCGAAGATGGAGATTAGCGAGGATCTCGATACGCAAATCGCGCAAGGCATGGAGATTTCGGATTTGTGCAAATCGGACGTCGTGCGACAGGCGCTGAAGATTGGCCTGCCCCAGTTGGCCGCCCGTTTTCGGCCCGCACCGCTCTGGTTGGAGGAGCGGATTCGCGAGGCCCTCGCCGAACCTGCCGAGCCGATGACGGCGCGGCAATTTGAGCGAACCATGAGAGCCATCGGCAATGGCCGCTAGACTGGTTGTCCATCCCGGTTTTTTCCGGCGGGTGCGCCATTACCGCGACCGTATTGGTGTTCAGGAGGCCCGCCCGCAAACCGCGCTCAGGTTTGTGAATGCCGTGCAAGATCTGGTGCCCCAACTCCTGGCGAATCCGGGGCGCGGCCATGCGGCCCGTTTTGAAGCGGGTGATCTGGCTGACATCCGCCGGGTTGCCGTGCCGAGTTTTGCCGTATTTGCCCTGTTCTATCGTTGGGATGGACAAACTCTCACGGTTATCACGGTGGAGCACACCGCCCAGGATTTACCCGCCCGTCTCGCCGCCGTGCTTTCGGTGTAGGAGATTCACCGGTGCCATTCCATAAGTCGGGTAGTTCTTGAGCCTGCTGGCGGTCGCCCGGTCGTTTTGCCTCGGGCGGCGCACCCGGGAGTCGGTGTTCCTGGTGTTGCTCTGCACGGCGCATGTGGAAACGGATCGGTCCGCAGGCGTGCGCGGCCGCGAGTTTGAGCGGCGCATTGGTGCCCGGGCCGTTTGCGGGGTCAGGCCACCCACGTCCCCGGGGATGGCGAAGGCTGCGGACGGGTGACGGCGCGTTCGTTCCAAGGCGTAATGGCTCGACAGGGAGGGGCGGGGGTTTTCAGGATGGGAGGCGATGTTTACGAAGCATGTTCGGATGCAGCAGTTGCTGAGTTTGCCGCCGCGGATGGCGGCGGAGTTCGGGGCGTTGGAGGGGCGGGGGTTGCCGGAGTGGTTCGCGACATGTGATCCGGCGGGGAGCAAGCTGGGGTCAGGCGGGGGGGCGGCGCACGTGCTGGCGGAGGGGTGGCGGGCGACGGGCGGGGGCGAGGGGTTTGCGGAGTGG
>CAZUUP010000232.1:0-8688 GCA_964623105.1 uncultured Akkermansia sp. | reverse complement strand
CCTTCGGATAATGCCGCCCCCAAAAACCCCCGAAAAACAACGGCGCCAGCGCAATCATCCCCAGCAACAACCCAAACGGCAGGATCATCAGCGGATTCGGACTCAGCACCGGGTGCGACATCCCGCGACGTTACGCGACCGCCCCCACCCGCGGTCAAACAGAAAGCCCCCGGCAACCACCCCCGCCCGCCCAATAGCCTCCCGCCAACCAACCGCCACCACACACCCGCAACACACAGTTGCCCCCGCCCCGACCGTTGTGTAACCTCCCCCCTTGAAGTGGTTCAAAATGAGCAACAAAACTGATTCCGCGACCGGCCCAACCGAAACGCCAACCCCTCAACCCGCCGCCGACGCCCCTCCCGCGCCGGCCCCGGAAACCCTCTCCCCCGAGCAACTTCAGGAACTCCGGGCCAAAGCCGCCAAAGCCGACGAACACTGGGACCGCTACCTCCGCCAGACCGCCGACTTCGAGAATTTCAAGAAACGCGCCGCCCGCGAACGCCAGGACGCCGCCAAGGCCGCCACCGAGTCCCTCCTCCAAAAACTCCTCCCCGTCCTCGACAACTTCGAGATGGCCCTCGCCGCCGCCAATCAGGCCCAAGCCACCTCCATCGACGCCCTTAAAACCGGCGTCAACATGATCCACGGCCAGCTCAAGTCCACCATCGCCGACACCGGCCTCGAAGAAATCGACGCCACCGGCAAACCCTTCGACCCCAACCTCCACGAAGCCGTCTCCCAGACCGAGTCCGCCGACGTCCCCGAAGGCCACGTCCTCCAGCAACTCCGCAAAGGCTACCGCTTCCGCGACCGCCTTCTCCGCCCCGCCACCGTCGTCGTCGCCAAAAAACCCGCCGCCTGACCTATGGCCAAAAGGGATTACTACGAAGTCCTCGGCGTCCCCCGCAACGCCTCCGACGACGACATCAAAAAGGCCTACCGCAAACTCGCCGTCAAATACCACCCCGACAAAAACCCCGGCGACAAGGCCGCCGAGGAAAAATTCAAGGAACTCGGCGAAGCCTACGAAGCCATCAGCGACCCCCAAAAACGCGCCGCCTACGACCAATACGGACACGCCGCCTTCGACGCCCGCTCCCGCGCCGGCGGCGGCGCCCGCGGCGGCGGCTTCCACGACCCCTTCGACATCTTCCGCGAAGCCTTCGGCGGACGCGCCTCCTCCGGCGGCGGCAGCATCTTCGACGAACTCTTTGGCAACGCCGGCGGCGGCGGCGAACCCGGCGGCCCCCAGCGCGGCTCCGACCTCCGCTACGACCTCGAACTCGGCTTCGAAGAAGCCGCCCTCGGCTGCGAACGCGACATCTCCATCACCAAACTCGACACCTGCGACACCTGCCACGGCTCCGGCGCCGCCGCCGGCTCCGGCAAAAAAACCTGCCAGCACTGCGGCGGACGCGGCCAGGTCGTCATGGCCCGCGGCATCTTCAGCATCGCCCAGACCTGCCCCCGCTGCGAAGGCGCCGGCCGCGTTGTCGAAAAACCCTGCGCCACCTGCCGCGGCCAGGGCCGCCGCGAACGCTCCACCCAGGTCAAACTCCGCATCCCCGCCGGCGTCAACACCGGCTCCCGCCTTCGCTCCCCCGGCAACGGCGAAGCCGGCCTCCAGGGCGGCCCCAACGGCGACCTCTACGTCGTCCTCCACGTCAAACCCCACGAAATCTTCGCCCGCGAAGACGACCACCTCATCTGCGAAATCCCCATCAGCTTCGTCCAGGCCGCCCTCGGCACTGAACTCGAAATCCCCACCCTCACCGGCAAGGCCCACATCAAAATCCCCCCCGGCACCCAGAACGACTCCGTCTTCCGCCTCAAAGGCCACGGCGTCAAAAACGTCCAGGGCCACGGCACCGGCGACCTCCTCGCCCGCGTCGCCATCGAAGTCCCCACCCATCTCAATCACGCCCAAAAAACCAAACTCCAGGAATTCGCCGAACTCTGCGACTCCAACGTCAACCCCCGCTCCCAAGGCTTCTTCGACAAAGCCAAAGCCTTCTTCACCCGCCACTGACCCCTGTTTCCTCCTTCTTCCCTCCGCCTTCCTACTTCCCCGCTAATGCCCCGCTTCCACCTTCCCCCGCCCCTCCCACCCCACCCCACCTTTCCCCTTCCCCAAGCCGAAGCCCATCACGCCGCCAACGTCCTCCGCCTTCGCCCCGGCGATCCCCTGACCATCCTTGACGGCGCCGGCCAGCAACTCGACTGCACCATCGCCACCCTCAGCCGTCGCGACGTCACCGTCACCGTCCACCAACGCCATACCCACCCGCGCCCCCCTTGGTCCATCACCCTCTGCCCCGCCCTTCTCAAAGGTAAAGCCTTCGACCTCCTCCTCCAAAAAGCCACCGAACTCGGCGCCACCCATATCGTCCCGATCCGCACCGAACGCACCATCCCCCAACCCGCCGACGCCGACTCCCCGGAAAAACTCGACAAATGGCGCGCCACGCTCATCGAGGCCGCCAAACAATGCGGCACCCCGTGGCTCCCCCAACTCCATCCTCCCGCCACCCTCGCCACCCACCTCCACAACGCCCCCGCGACCCAACTAAACCTCGTCGCCAGCCTCGCCCCTGACGCCCTCCACCCCCGCCTCCCCATCCAGCGCCACCTCCAAACCCACGGACACCTCCCGCCAACCATCACCCTCTGGATCGGCCCCGAAGGCGACTTCACCCCCAACGAACTCGCCCAACTCCAAACCGCCGGCGTCCAACCCATCACCCTCGGACCCCACATCCTCCGCGCTGAAACCGCCGCCCTCGCCGCCCTCGCCATCCTCAACCACGAACTCGCCGCACCGCCCGCCGCGAGCCACTGATAGAAACCAGAACTCCGAACCCCAGCCCACGGCAGGGCTCGGTGTCCCCACCCCGCCGCCGAACGTCCAGACCCGCCCCTCCTTCCCCAACCCCCGATCTCCCACCCCTTCACGACCCCGCCCCGTTCCCGCTCCCGACCAACGCCCAGTCTTACCGCCCTTCAATCTGCATCCCTCCTCCCACCTCAGCACCAGCTTCGACGACTCCAACGCCTGGACGTCACACTCAATGAGGAACGCCCACGGGTCCGCGGGGCCGCCGGGCCATGGACATTGAGGATCCTCCGTCGGTTATAATTCAGCCTCTACCGACACTGGCGCGCGCGCCAGCCCAAGCCGGAACTAACATCACTCACCGACTTCCAAGCCACCATGAGCCAAGACAATCTCGCTAAAGCCATGGCCTTCGTGGCCCACCAACACCCCAAACTGTAAAAGCCCTTCAAGCATACGCGCTGGCACTCGCAGATGTTGTCCATCCACACCCGGGAGCAGCCGAGGTTTCCGTCCACAATCACGCACTGGCCCGCTTGCTTCACGCTTGTTGCCCCCCGCTTTCGTGCTAGCTTTTGCCCATGCTTTTTCAGCGTATCACCTGCGACCCGCAGCGCATGAATGGCCAGCCGTGCATCCGACAGCTTCGTCTGACGGTGCGCAGGGTGGTGCAGGCCGTGGCATTGTATCCTGACCGCCAGGAATTGCGCCGCGAGTTTCCCGATTTGGAGGAGGAGGACATCCGAGAGGCGCTGGCCTACGCGGCGGCCAATCTGGATGACCGGGTAATTGAGCTGGCCGGCGCGTGATGAAGCTGCTGCTGGACCAAGGCACGCCGCGCTCCGCCGCTGTCCAGCTCCGCCAAGCCGGACTGGATGCCGTGCATACGGGCGAAACTGGCCTCGCGGAAGCGTCCGATCTGGAAATCATCCGCCGGGCAGCAGCCGAGGAGCGCGTCGTGGTGACTTTGGATGCGGATTTTCACACGCATTTGGCACTGACCGCTGCACGGAAACCTTCCATCATCCGCCTCCGCATCGAGGGGCTGCGCGCAGAGGAGTTTTGCCGCTTGCTGGAACGCGTGCTCGGTCAATGTTCCGATGACTTGTCAAACGGGGCTTTGGTTTCCGTCAGCGGTCATCAAGTCCGTGTGCGGCGTTTACCGATTGGTTGAGCGCGGAACGGTGGTCGTTTACTCCCCCACATAACGCTCCAGCATCGCCCTGAACTCCTTCATCTGCCCGGTGTTGTCCATCCACCAGCGGGAGCAATCCAAGCTGGGCGGCGGGAATCTGTCGCTGCCGGGTTTCAAGCATCGTCCGCTCCGCCGTAGAACCCGCGCAGGATCGCTGACATGAGCTTCTCGACTTCCGCCAGCCCGTACGGAAACCGGTCAGAGCGCACCTCCGGCTCCCGCACCTACCCCGCGGAATGAACCTCCGGCCCAGCAGGCCGCACGAAGACCCTGAAAACTTGGCCAAACTTCGCCAGCGCAAGTAGGGCCACCCTAACCACCCAAAACTACTCCCCCCAACCGCGGCTTCCCCCACTCCAAGCACTCCGCCAAACAACTCACCCACAAACTCACCGTCCCCCATTCCACTGCCCCCAATTCCCCTGCCAACCCCTCCCAGATTCACCTCGCCATCCCTCCGCTCCCCCGCCCCCAACCACCAGCCTCCCCTCAAAAACCCCGCCATCCCCCCTGCTGCCGGAACGGTTTCCCCGTCTGATACAACTGCAACCGCTTCTGCATCTCCGCCACCACCTCCTTCGGCGCCCCGGCGGACGCCAACCGCAGCGCCAGCCCCTGCGTCGTCACCGCCTCGGCAAACTCCCCGGCCTCCGCCAGCGCCGCCGCCAGCGCATCCAGGTGCATCGCATTCTGATTCCCTGAAAGCTGATTCGCCCTCCGCGCCAACTCCACCGCCTCCCGCCCGTTCCGAAACTGGATGTTCGGATGCGTCGCCCGCACCGTCGCCAGCGCCACCAACGCCGCTGGCGTCTCCGGTCGCAACCGCAACACCTCCCGAAACTCCGCCACCGCACCCTCCATCTTCTGCTGGCTCGCCAACGCCATCCCCAACCGCAGATGCGCATCCGCATCATCCGGCCGCCGCCGCACCACCTCCGCAAACTGCGCCGTCGCCTCCGCCACCTTCCCCTGCCGCAACCACAACATTCCCAGCGCCCCCCGCGCCTCCGCCAGCTCCGGATTATGCCGCAGCGCATCCTGATAATGCCCCTCCGCCTCCGCCAGCTTTCCCTGCCCCTCCAGCAACACCGCATAATTGAAATGCGCATCCGGAAAATCCGCCTTCAAACGCAACGCCGCCGCATACTGCTCCGCCGCCTCCGCCGGCCGATTCAACGACGCCAGCGCAAAACCCGCCCCATTGTAAGCATCCGCAAATCCCGGATTGAACCGCAGCGACTCCGAATAACCCTTCAGCGCCTCCGCAAACCGCCCCTGCCGCGCATAAGCATTCCCCAGACTGTTCCACCCGTCGTAATACGTCGGCCGGATGCGAATCGCCTCCTTGAAATGCTCGATCGCGTCGTCCACCCGGTTCTCCCGCATCAACGCCGATCCCAGATTGATGTGCGCAATGTGATTTCGAAACGTCACCCGCGCCGCGTGCTCGAACAACGTCACACTGCTCTCCCAATGCGTCACCTGCACCGCCGCCACCCCCACCCACACCGCCAACACCAGCCCACCACCCGCCACCACCAACTTTCGCCAACCCGGACGCACCGCCACCACCTCCGCCGCCAACCACACCAGCACCACCGCCACCCCCGCCAGCGGCAAATACATGAACCGGTCCGCCATCGCCTGAATCCCCGCCTGCACCACGCCAATCGTCGGCACCAGCATCCCCAAAAACCAGCACCACCCCACCACTACCCACGGCGACCGCCGCGCCCCCGTCGCCACCACCGTGCTCACCCCCAGCAACACCATCCCACAACCCGCCACCTGCATCACCGGCCACACCCCCGGATGCGGATAAATCGCCGCAAAACCCGTCGGCCACACCACCTTTTGCAAATACGTCGCATACGACACCACCGCCGTCTGCAACCGCACCCCCAGCGACAACACCTCTCCCGTCAACAACGCATCCAGCTTCCGATGCCCCGCCACCGTCATCGCGCTCGACGCCGCCGACAAAACCAGCAACGGCAGCTTCTCCAGCACCAACCGCCCCGCCGACACGACACCAAATCGTAACCACACACCACCGCCCTCCACTCCGCCTGCCACTCCCGGTCGCCACCGCCGTAGCGGCCAGAAATCCAGCAACAGCATCGCACACGGCAAAGTCACCAGCACCGGCTTGCACATCAAACCCACCGCCAGCAAAACCACCACCAACCCATAACGCCCCGCCCCCGGCCGCTCCGCATACCGCCCATACGCCCCCAACGTCAGCAACCCAAAACCCGTCGCCAGCAGATTCTTCCGCTCCGCAATCCACGCCACCGTGTCCACCTGAAAGGGATGCCACGCAAACACCGCCGCCACCGCCGCGCTCCGCCACGTCGCCCCCGTCATCCACCGCAACCCCAGAAACACCAGCAGACTGTTCCCCACGTGCAGCAACACATTCACCAAATGATGCCCCGCCGGGTTCATCCCGAAGACCTCCACATCCAGCATGTGCGACAGCCACGTCACCGGATGCCAATACGTCCCCTCCCCGTGAATCTGCCCAAACGCCCACTTCACACCCGCCCACGTCAGCCCACCGCTCACCACCCGGTTCGCGTACACATACAGGTTGTCGTCATAGTCCACGAAGTCATACCCCGCCACCCTCCCGTAAATGACCAGCGTAACCACCGTCAACGCCAGACACACCAGCTGGACGCGTTGGGTTTCCGACAACCGATTCATCACCCGCGCACTCTAGGAACTCGCCCCCCCGTAAAAAGCAAAAACTGCCCCGCAATCCCAACCACCAGCCCGCCCCCGGCATTTGCGCCAACACCACCCCCGACGCCTTTCGCAATTACGTAGGTTTCCGTATGCCCCATTCTTGAATAGCCCCCGCACCCCATAGTCGAACTCCCAATTACGGCACGAACTCCACAACCGGCGTCCGGGGTCGTAAATTGCGAAACAACCAAACAAAGAAACCTGCACTTATGTTCACCAAAGTAACCCTGTTCAGCCTCCTCGCCGCCGCCGCCCTCGTGGCCAGCTCCGCCCAGGCCGCCGACAAAGCCCCAGACAAAGCCCCCGAAAAAGGCAAGCCCGCCGCTGCCCCCGAAAAGGGCAAGGAAGCCCCGAAACGCGAAACCTATCCCTTCGGTGGCAAGATTGACTCCGTGGATGCGGCCGCCAAGAGCTTCACCATCAAATACAAGGAATCCAGCCGCACCTTCCTCACCACCGCCGACACCAAGTTCGTCAAAGCCGGCCAACCCGCCAAGTTCACCGACGTCAAGGCCGGCGACGAAGTCGGTGGCCTCGCCAAGAAGAACAAAGACGGCAAGGAAGAAGCCGTCTCCGTCCGCGTCGGACCCAAGCCCGCTGAAGGCAAAGCCGACGACAAGAAGAAGACCGACGACAAGAAGAAGTAATCGTCGCTTCCCAACCCCTTAAAACACCCAAGGGCAGGCCGCACGGCCTGCCCTTTTTTCTTTTCCAAGGCCTCCCCGAAACCAACCAACCCTCCACCCCGATCCCGCCCAACCCGTTCCCACCACCCTACCCGTTCGGACGGAACCGTTTCACCAACAAGTGACTCCGCGCTGCCGTCAACGCCATGATAAACTCGTCATACGACTGAAACCGCTCGTCCGGGGCCTTCGCCATCGCCGTCACCAGCGCATCGTTCGTCTCCTTGCTGATCTCCGGCACCACCAAGTTCGGCGCCGTCAACGGCGTGTTCACATGCGCCATCGCCACATCATTCATGTCCTCCGCCTCAAACGGCACATGCCCCGTCAGCGCGTGATACATCGTCCCCGCCAGACTGTAGATGTCCGAACGATGATCCTCCCGCTGTTCCGAAATCCGCTCCGGCGCAATGTAATACGGCGTTCCAAACAAGGCCGCATCCGCCTCCTTCTCCTGGTCAATCAACTGCGCCAACCCGAAATCCACCAGCTTCGGCTCCCCGTCCGTGTTGAACAAAATGTTCGCCGGCTTCAAATCCAGATGCAGCAGCTTCTTCTTCAACGCGCAATCCAGCGCCGATGCCATCTTGATCCCCACGTCCAGCACATACAACTCGTCCACCCGCCCTTCCTTCTCAATCCGGTTGTCCAGACTCCCCGCATCCGCCAGTTCCATCACCAAAAACTGCTGATCATCCACCTCGTCGAACGCGTAAATATGGACGATGTTCGAGTGATTCAGCCCCGCCGCCGCCCGCGCCTCCCGGTAAAACGACTCCATCGCCTTCGGATCCTCCGCCAGATCCTTCTTCATGAGCTTCACCGCCACCAACCGCTGCAACACCGTGTCATACGCCCGGTACACCGACCCCATCCCCCCCGCCGCAATGAACTCCCGCAACTCAAAATGCCGCAACCGCACCGCCATCATCACCGGATGCCCGCACTTGTTGCAGGGGATGGTCTGAAACTTCGGCAGATCGCTCGGAATGAAGTTCTTCGAGCCACAGCCACCGCACGGCACCATCTTCAAAGATTTTTTTGCTTCGGCCATCGCGCGTTACAACCAGCCTGACATGTTTGTTCCCACTCCGGTCAGGCTTCGATGACCCGATTCTTAGCCAGTTGCGGCGAAAGGAAAGCATTTTCAAGCACCGCCCCGTCCCCTGGGTGTGTGACGAATAAGTAACCGAAAAGACGCGCGCCTTGTGGGGCGTGAT
>CAZUUP010000231.1:0-8692 GCA_964623105.1 uncultured Akkermansia sp. | reverse complement strand
GCATGCAGTGCCTGAGCTTCTGCCTCTTCGGCGTCTATGGCGTGGACGAGCAGAATAAGATTCAGGCGCAGAACCACGACAACTGCAAAACCAACTGCCCCGCCTGCTCGCGCGTCTGCCCCGAGGCCGCCATCATGTTCCCGAAATACAAGGCCGGCCCCATCAACGGCGACGTGGTGCAGGACTCCGACTTGGGCAAGGAGAAGATGAAGATCGACATCTCCTCGCTCCTCGGCGGCGATGTCTATTCCCAGCTCCGCCAGCGCAGCGACGCCGCCAAAGCCCGCTTCAGCAAGGAGCGCGACGACAAGAAAGCCCTTGCCGAACGCCAGAAATGCCTCACCAAACTCGCCAGCGCCACCAGCGACATCCCTGCGGAAGTCCTGATGAGCCTGCCCTCACCCGAGGAAATCATGCGGCGCGCAGAAGAGGCGAAGGCGAAGGCCCAAGCAGCGCTGGCGAAGCAGCACCAACTCCCATGATCACGCGCATCGAAGCGACCAATTACCGGTGCCTTAGGAATGTTTCCCAAGGTCTTGGACAGTTCCACGTCATCGCTGGACCCAATGGGTCCGGCAAGAGCACCTTTTTGGAAGTCCTCGTTGTCTTGGGTGCATTCGCTACGGACGGTCTGGAAACGCTCTGGCTAGAAAGCCGAGTCAGCCAGTTCGAGGAGTTGCTTTTCTGCCGGCAAGGGCGTTCGTTCGCTCTGGCTGTAGAAATCAAAGTTCCTGACGACGTGTTGGACAAGCTGAAGCGGAAAAACGGCCACCGGAAACAGTTCGTTCGTTACGAGGTAGAGGTTGGTCGTGCGGCTCATCTTAAAATTGCCGGGCAGCCAACGCCGGAGCGAGAGGTCCAGATTCTAGCCGAAAACCTTTGGCTAGTAGAGCATCCCGTTGATGTGATGCGTGCCGATGTGGTGCAAAGCGAGTTCGCCTTCCCCTCCGCCAGTTTGGCCGACCGTTCCGTGATACACACCAACGCGCCAAAGGGCTGGCGGAAAGTGGCATCCAAGAGCCACGCTGGAAACGCCTACTTCCGCTCGGAAACCGGCGACTGGAACTTCACGCTTAAGAACCCCGCCGGGCGCTCGGCGTTGAGCACGCTTCCCGAAGACGAAAGATTTGGCGTCGCCAACTGGGCAAAGCAGATGCTCGCCTCGTCGGTTCAGAAGCTCATGCTTCGCAGTGAAGTCATGCAAAAGGCGTGTGGACCGCTAAAGGAACGGCGCTTTCTACCCGACGGCTCAACTTTACCACTGGTCGTCGCCTCGCTGCGGAAGGATGAGGCGCGTTTTCGGCCTTGGCTCGACCACGTTCGGACAGTTCTGCCAATCATCGACATCCGAGTGGTGGAGCGCGAAGACGACAAGCACTCCTACTTGGTCGCCACCTACGAGTCCGGGGTTGCAGTGCCATCGTGGCATCTCTCAGACGGCACCCTTAGACTATTGGCGTTGACGTTGTTGCCATACCTTTCCTCGACTGGTGGTATTTACCTGATTGAAGAGCCGGAAAACGGGATTCACCCCCAAGGCGTCGAAGCCGTGTTTCAATCACTCTCTTCCATCTATGGGGGGCAGGCTCTCGTCGCAACTCATTCACCTGTCCTTGTTAGTCTCATTTCGCCCAAACAATTGCTCTGCTTCTCTCGAACGGCAGCAGGGGAAACTGACATTGTTCGGGGAGACGCGCACCCCAGGCTCAAGGAATGGCAGGGCAAGTTCAACCTAGCTCAGTTGTTCGCCGCTGGTGTTTTGAGTTAAGCGCGTATGTCCAGCTACACTCACGACCTCATTGTCATCGTGCCGGACGGAGCGATTGAACAAGTCGCGACAATGCTACTGGAGCACCGGGCAGCTGACCTCGGCATGAAGAAGGTCAGATACGAGGTTAAAAAAGACATCTTCCATGACAGCAGCTCGAAAGCGGCGACAGTGAACCTGTTGAGAGGTTACATCCGCACGCATCGCTATGCTCTGGTCATGCGTGACCTAGAAGGGAGCGGTTGGGAGGACAAGGGAAGCGAGGCAATGGAAACTGCATTCAAGAACGATCTCTCGGCTAATGGATGGCTCAGTCGGATTGAGGTAATCGCTTTGGAGCCTGAAATTGAATCTTGGCTGCGCTTCGACTCAGCCACGTTTCGCGGATTGATTGAGGAGCAAGCTCGGCGCAACAAGCCGGCGACCGTTTCGAAAGTCGCGGCGACTGTTGCAAGTGCGGTTCAAACCAACGGCGGGACGACTGCCGACAAGCCCATCCGGCCAAAAGAGGTCTTTGAGGATGTTTTGGCCGAGTTTGGCATCCCACGCTCAAACTCCTTGTATGGCAAACTGGCAAAGAAGGAGTCTCTTGGGGGTTGCGCGGTCAGCTCGTTCAACAGGTTCTCCAGAATTCTCCGCACTTGGTTTCCCTCAGGACCTGCCAATTAGGATTCTCCCATCCTCCCCACCCTCGCCCTCCGCACTCTCCGCTCCGCCGACCAGCGCTGAATCGCCAAGTTCGTCCGGAGCTTCGGCGTGAAGGGCGTGCTCTCGGTCGAGCAGTTCAAGCGCCGACTCACGCGCGACAAGACCGTTCCCCCCATTCCCCGTATTTCCATCCTCACCTCCCGCAATCTCTGACGATCCCCCTGCGCAGTCGTCGGTCGATGATGAACCGCGTGCGCATTTGCCATGGCGCGCTGAGCCCGGCTCCAGTCGTCCCTGATAACCCGCCCCTCATTTCGCCTTCATCTCCGCCACATGCGACTGCACGGCTTGTTGCATGGCGGCACTGGCCTTGGTCGTGTTTGTGTGACCCGCCTCCGGATCGTGATGGATGGACTTTTTGCCGGTCACGTTGTTGTAAGCCGCGTACACGCTCGTCGGCGGACAGGTCGTATCCACAAATCCCACCGTGAAAATGGCTCCCGCCGTGGTGCGGGTCGCGAAGTTCATCGCGTCATAGTAGCGAACGGCCTCGACGATCTTCCGGTCGGGTTTTTCCGGAGCGGGGCTGGGAAGAAATTTCGGCCACCCATTGATGCGGGCCGCAATAACACCGGTGTGGTCGCACATGGCGGGAACTCCGGCGGCGAAAAACGTCACGCGCGAATCCAGTCCGGCGGCAACGATGGCTTGGGCACCACCCTGGCTCGATCCATAAACCACCACCACCTTGCCATCCCACTCCGGTTGCGCGGTCAGGAAATCAATCGCCCGGACCAGGCGCAGAAACATGCCCCGGAAGTAAATGGTGTCGCGGGATTCACGCCCGCGCACCCGGTAGTCCTTCAATTCGCCATTGGCCAGGGCGGTGTAAAAGCTGTCCAGGCGGCCATTCGGAAGTCCGTGGGCGTTCAGGTCCATCGCCAGAAATCCGTTCTTCGCCCAGTTGACCGCGCCGCCGAGACTCGAACTGCGCACCCCCGCGCCATGCACAAGCAGAATGATGGGAAGACTCTTCGGCTTCGCCTGCGCCGGACGGGCGAAATAGGCGGAGACTGGGGCGCCGACACTGTCGGCCTGCAAGTCGAACGCCTCGACTTCCGCAACCGCGGATTTCACCGGAGTCAGGCGCGGGTTCATCGGGATCGCGCCGAGCGCTTTCTTCTGCGCTGCCCAGAAGGCGTCGAAATCCTCGGGGACTGGCAGACTCGGATTGATGAGCGTGGGATCAACGCCCGCCCCGCCGAGGGAAACAATGACCTGCTTTTCCGGCGTCGTGAACGTGACGCGGCACAACAGGAAGCCCGGTTCTTCAAGCTTCCCCGCGATGGTGGCAGTGCCGTTTTCGAGCTTCAATCGCCCGTTGGTCACCGGCGGCATGCCGTCCTTGGTGATGGTCCACTGGACTTCGCTCTCCCGAACCGGCTGCTTGTCGCGAGTTAGCGTGATGTTGAAGTTCACCGTCTCCCCCTGCTGATACAGCGCAGTCGGGCGGTCCGGTTTGACGACCAGCGCATAGTTGCCGTTGCCGGTTGCTGCCGGTGCCGCAGGAACAGGCGCGACCGCCACCAAGGTCACGAGAAGGCTCAAGAGAACGCAGCGCATCTGGGTTGTCATGGGCGGTATTCGTGGCGCGAGGAGGCCAAAGTTCAAAGCATAAAAAGCCGCCGTCCGCGGCGCAGTTGCAGGAAGAGCGTTAAACATCCCCCACCGAAGCCCGGGATTCCGGTCCGATGCGGGACTGCCGGAATGCCTTTGGAGAAAGGCGTGTTCGCGCCAGATTGGTGACGCCGGGCGCACGCGGAGGCTGCCGATAAAACAGGTCTGGTCAAATGGCGCGCCTGCTCCGCAGCGGGGACAGAAACAGCTCCCTTCCCTGCCCAACCCGCTTTTCTGCAGCGTGAAGACCGCTTCCCGCCGACCGCTCCGAGTGCCGTTTGAAGCCAATGGTAAACGCGATGCGGCAAGACCACCCCACCCGCAGCGTCGATCTCTATCGCAGCTTGATGCCCACCGGACAATGGTCGCTTCCGGGGACATCGGCCCGGATGAACGCCTTCTGCAACCTTGGTCTCAGCGCCTTGCTCGCGAGAAAGTAATCCAGTCGCCAGCCGATGTTCCGTGCGCGTGCGCCGGACATCGGACTCCACCAAGTGTAATGCCCGCCGCCAGACTCGAACTCACGGAAAGTGTCAATGAAACCCGCCGCGACGAACGCACTGAACCCCGCGCGTTCCTCGGGCGTGAATCCATGGTTCTTCATGTTTGCCTTCGGATTGGCCAGATCCAGCTCGGTGTGGGCCACATTCAGATCACCACACCAGATCACGGGCTTGGTTCGCTCCAGGTTTTTCAAATACGCCAGAAAATCCCTGTCCCATTGCTGCCGGTAGGCGAGCCGCGTGAGTTCACGTTGGGAATTGGGGACGTAAACATTGACCAGATGGAAATCGGGGAACTCCGCAGTGAGAACGCGCCCTTCGCCGTCGTGAACAGCGTCGCCAATGCCGCGAGTAATGTTCAACGGACGGGATTGCGTGAAGATGGCCGTGCCTGAGTAACCCTTCTTGTCAGCCGTATTCCAATAGGTCGTGTACTGCGCAGGCCAGAGTTGCTCAACTTGATCCGGCGTACACTTGGTTTCCTGCAGGCAAAGAATATCGGGTTTTTCTTCGGCAAGGTAGGCCAGGAAGTTTTTCTTCAGGACGGCGCGAAGGCCATTGACGTTCCAAGAGATGAGTTTCATGCGGGCGTTCGCCTTTCAATCGGGCGCAATCGACCCGCTTGTCTGATCCAGCCGCACCGACGGCAAAGGGCGTCGGTGGAGGGAGCACGGTTTCGAGCGATACATGAAGGCCGTGATAGCCGCGAGCAGGCGGGCATGTCGAGGCGCGAGTGCAGATTGTTCTGCGGGATTGTGCGAAGCCGGACATGCTGTAATGTTCCCCACCAGAAAAAACTCAATTCCAACTGCCATGAAACCCATGATCAATCGTCGCCAAGCCTTGCAGCAGACCGCCCTTGCCGGAGCAATCGTCACCGTCGGTGGCCACCTGACCACGGAATCAGCGCCCGCCGCCGATGCCACACCAGCCTTCGTACTCCCGCCACTGCCGTATGCGTTCGACGCGCTCGAACCCCATCTCGACGCGCAAACCATGCAAATCCACCACGACAAGCACCACGCCGCCTATGTCGGGAATCTGAACAAGGCGGTGGCGGACAAACCGGCGCTGGCCAAACAGCCGGTGGAAGATTTACTGCGCGACCTCGCCGCGCTGCCCGAAACGATTCGCACGGCAGTCCGGAATAATGGCGGCGGACATGCCAATCACGCCCTGTTCTGGCAACTCCTCAAAAAGAACGGCGGCGGCCAGCCCAAAGGCGAATTGGCCGCGGCGATCGACCGGAAGTTCGGCAACTTCGCCGCCTTCCAGGAGAAATTGACCGATGCGGCGATGAAGCAGTTCGGCAGCGGCTGGGCCTGGCTCAGCATCGATGCCACCAAGAATCTCGTCATCGAAGCGACGCCCAACCAGGACACCCCGATTTCCGCCGGCCGAACTCCGCTGCTCGGCGTGGACGTGTGGGAACACGCGTACTACCTCAAATATCAGAACCGCCGCGCAGACTACCTCGCCGCGTTCTTCAAGGTCATCAACTGGGATTTCGTGGCCGAACGCTACGCCAAGCTCGCCCATTGAGGCTTGCCGGCTCGCCGGCCAACCCCCTGCTTGGATGCGATCGCGCAGACTATGCGCACGGAGTATTCCGTTCGGCCGGGCGCCGCTCCGGAGAAGCTGTCGCATTCGCCCTCGGTTTGGGGAGAAGACTGCCCCCTCGCGTTACGATGGCCCACAGCGTCCCGCCCCTTTCCCAACCCGCCTTAACTTTTCTTGGGTGGCTTCGTGCCCGGTTTGCTTTCGGGGGTTTTCGCTTTGCCTGACGCCGCACCAGACGGAAGCACACCGAGACTGATCAACCCGTCGAACGCTGCCGGCGGATGAGGCAGATTGGGAAAAGATTTGCGCAGGGCCGGAAGCGTCTGCGCAACCGCCGTCAACTGCGCGTCGCCAGCATCGCCCGCGCCGTGAACCTGCAAACGCAGCAAAGCGCCCGGTACGAGCGTTTCCGGGACAATGACGCGAACGGTCGTTTCAGATTTTTTCGCAGCGATCACCCGGTTCGTCAGCGCAAACCCCCGCGCGTCGCCGGCGAGCGTGAGCGCGATGGGACCGTCATAATCACGGCGGACCGCGGTTACTTTGAGGTTCCATTCCCCTCCGGCAGAAACCTCGTACTTGTCCGCTTCCACGCTCAGGGAGAAACCAACGTATGGCTGCACGCTGATCCGATAGGCGGCATCCCGGCCACTCACACGGTTCAGTTCCGCAACCCGGAGCCGGTAAATGCCCGCCGCAGCGAACACATTGGTGATGACACCATCGTCCGCGTTGACGGGACGGGAGGACTCCAGCAACTGCCCCTGCGAATTCAGCAGATTCAGCCAGACATCGCACGCAGAACCCCGGCTGCGCGTGTGCCCCTGAATGAGCCAGCGTCCAGGCCGGGCGATCGGAAACTCAAAAACATCCACATCGTCGGGTGTTTGGAATCCCCCGACGATCAGGGCCGGCAATTCCAGTCGGCTGGCTTTCCCTGCGCTGTCATTGGGCTCCGTCTCCGTCTGAAGTTTCAACCCCGCCTCGCCTGCGGACACGAACTCGGTGGCATCGTTCAAGAAAGGCAGCGGCGCGAGCGGGAAATCACCCATCCGCAGCCGGTAGCGGTAGGCTTCGCCACCCTGATGTCGCGAGTCCCGAAGTTGCACCACGTAGTCGCCATCCGCCGGGATGATCTGGGTGAGCCGTGCATCAGCGCCCGCACCGGGGGAATCTTCACTGAACGCCAGCTCGTGACCCCGGGCGTCAAGCAAACGAACCCACGGATCGAGCGCCGACCCCATGCGCTGGGCAACCACATCCACGCTCACGCGCTGCCCCGCACGGGCACTAAAAATAAAAAATTCACTTCCCAGTTCCGGGCAGGCTCCATCGACCGCCACCGGCAGCTCAATACGCTGCGCCTGGGCCAGCGTGCGATTCCCTCCCACCGAGGCAATCGACGGAAGCGAGTCCACCATGACCAGGATGGGACCGGAGAATCGGTTCGACGACGCCAGCCGCACCATGCCAATACCCACCGGGCATTTCTCCGGTACCGTCACTAGAAATCCGGTCCGGTCCGACCGCGCCTTGGCCTCCGGATCGAGCCGCGTCTCCGCACGGAAGGAAGTCCACAGCGTGCGGGCGAATCCCAATCCATCTCCGGCAAAGGCGACCGATACCGTGCGCCCGGCTGCCGCGGCGGTCAGCGCAAGCTCAAGCTCCGTCGTCTGGGCACCCGCCGGACGCACAGCCACCAATGCGGCGGCACAAGCCATGACTGCCAGAATTCGTATCATCGCGGTTCCGGGCCAATGAAACATTCCGCGCCGATGATGGGAAGGTGAATGATGAAGCCAGGCTGCCGACACCCGCATCCCACAGTGGTGGGTAAAGGGTCGGCCGGGCGAGGGATGTCCGCTGCCGCGGCGGAGAACCCGGCCGCCGACCCAATTTTACGACACCGCACCCGCCCGCGCCCCACGTCACCTCCATCCTCCGGCATGTCCTTCCAAAAAATGCTTGGCTTGACGCGCCGGACTCAATCCGTAGTTTCCGCCGACACTTATCCCTTCCCGGACGTGATGTTTCGGTGCTGGGAGCAACATAACTGCAAAAACTGCATGAAAAAAACCGCCCTCAGCATCGCCACCCGCGGCCTCATCGCCGCCAACCTCACCGCTGCCGACTCCACCCCGGTCCTCAAAACCGAGCAGGACAAGATCAGCTACAGCATCGGCCTCAACATCGGCCGCAACTTCAAGTCCCAGGGCATCGACGCCAATCCCGACCTTGTCGGCGCCGCCATCCGCGACGTTCTCAAGGGTAACAAGCCCGCCCTCACCGAGGAAGAAGCCATGACCGTCCTCGGTAACTTCCAGAAGGAAATGCGCGCCAAACAAATGGCCCGCGCCTCCGAGGCAGGCGACAAAAACAAAAAGGAAGGCGCCGCTTTCCTAACCGCCAACAAGACCAAGTACGGCGTCAAGACGACCGCCAGCGGCCTCCAATACAAGGTCATCACCCAGGGCACCGGCAAGATTCCCAAAGCCTCCGACACCGTCAAAACCCACTACCGGGGCACCCTCATCCA
>CAZUUP010000230.1:0-8705 GCA_964623105.1 uncultured Akkermansia sp. | reverse complement strand
GCCGCTCCTCCATCAAGGGCAACGGCATCGAAGTTTTCCTGCAGGGCGGGAAGGTAAACAAACTGGAACTGACCCGCGAAGCCGTGGACCGACTCTTCCGCACCCAAGACCTCGACGCTGCCGAATTCGCCGCCCTGTTCGCTGAAGCCTACGGTTTGCCCCCCCTCACAGCGTACACGCCCAAATCGCTCGGCGCAGAAAAGGGCTGGAGTCGCAAGAGCCTCGACGGCTGGCACGTTCAGTTGACCGACGGCAAGCAACTAACCATCAGCGCCATTCCCAAAGGCACTGACCGCGGCTTCAACTGACCTGCGATCGCGGCCAATCGGCCACACCGGCACCGAGCCAACCGGCGGGCCGCCAGACTCAGGCAAATGCCCGCTTCAAATATTCGATGCTCTTGGTCGCGATCACCTCCGGGCCTTCATCGAAGATAAAAACCTCCACCGAAACGTATCCCTGATAGCCGACCTCCTTGAGCGCCGCGGCAATCGGACGGAAGTCCACATCACCGAAACCCGGACCCTTCAGATTCGCGTCATTGGCGTGGAAATAGGCGAAATTCGGCCACGATTCCCGGATGATCTGCGGGACCGGCTTCTTTTCCGAAGACATCGCCTTCACGTCCAGGATGATCCGGAAATTCGGCGAGTTCAGTTGCTTGATGAACCGGATCCCTTCCGCCGCTTCATTGATGAAATCCGTATCCGAGGGACCCAAAGGCTCAAAGCAGATTGTCACCCCGCGGTCCTCCGCCCGCTTCACCCCATCTCGAAAACCCGCCGTCGCCCACTCCCACGCCTGCTGATACGAAACCCCCGGCAGCAAACTCCGCTGCTTCGGCGACCCAAACACGATGGTTCGACCACTCAAGTCGGCGCAGAAATCCACCAAATCGCAAATATACTTCGACGTCCGCGCCCGTACCGCGGCGTCGGGATGCGTGAGATGAAACCCTTCCGTGTGCGCCAGCACCCAGTGAATCCCCGTCACCGCCAGCCCCGCACGCGTCGCCACATCACGCAGACGCGTCCGCTCCGCTGCCGGCACATCGGTCACGTGCTTGGCCACCGTGAACGGTGCCACCTCGATCGCGTCATATCCCGCCCGCTTCGCATACGCGCAGGCATCCTCAAACTTCCAGCCCTGAAAAATCTCGTTGCAGATGGCAAATTTCATGATGGCGATTTAAGCCCCGGCGCAACGCTCCTGTCGAGTCTCGATCCCCGGCACGGGACGGCCCCGATCTTCCTTCTCCTCACCTGACACAAACGCCCTTCACCCGCCTCCAATCCGCCGCGCGGAACACCCCTCGCCAAGCACCGCCCGCCCTGCCAACTTTTCCCGCATGAAGCTTTTCTACACCGGCCCGTTGGTGAACACAGAGATGCTGATCGTAATGCTCGAAAAGCACGGCATCCCCGCCACGCAGGAATTTGTCGATCCCGCAGCCGGAGACGACGGCGACCTTGACCGCCCCGCCCGCGTGCTGGTCCCCGAAGCCGACTACGACCGCGCTCACCGGCTTTTCTATGCCGAGCGCGAGGATGAACTCTGATCCAACTGGTCGTTCCATCGCACCCCGCCCAAATCGCCGCGCGCCCGCAAACTTCAGGCCGAGACAATCTTGTTCCGAATCGCGTAGCGAACCAGCTCGCCGATCGAGTGAAAATGCAGCTTGCGCATGATGTTCGTGCGATGCGTCTCCGCCGTCTTCACGCTGATGCCCAGAATGTCCGCCACCTCCTTGTTGGCCTTGCCCTCGGCCAGCAACTGCACGATCTCACGTTCGCGCGGCGTCAGCGGACTGTTCACGGTCTCGTCGTCCGCCACTGTTGCCCCGCCCTTCAGAAAACTCTCCGAGACCAGCTTCGCCACCTTGCTGTTGAAATACGGTTTCTTCTGCGAGATCGAGAGAATCGCCGCGACCAGATCGCGCCCCGCATCCGATTTCAGGATGTAACCACGCGCCCCGGCCTTCAACACCTCGCGCACCAGTTCCTCCGTCTCGTGGACCGTCAACACCAGCACCTCGGTGGACGGCTGGGCGCGCCGGATTTGCCGCGTCGCCTCCAGCCCGTTGAGCTCGGGCATGGTGATGTCCAGCACCGCCACGTCCGGCTTGAATTGGAGCGCACGCTCCACCGCCTGTCGGCCCGTGCCCGCCTCGGCGCACACCTCCCAGCCGGCCTGGTCCTCTACCAGCGAACGCAGTCCGCGCCGCACAATGTCATGATCATCTGCTATCAGGATTTTTAGTTTGTTCATGGGTCTCCTCTTGGAACGGCACCACCACCGTGATCGTGGTGCCCTGGGCGTTGGAGTTGACCTCCAGACCGCCGTTAAACTGCCGCACCCGCTCCCAAATCCCCGCCAATCCCACCCCCAATCCCGAGATGTTCCCGTTGACCTTCTGGAGCTTCTCCGGCGGGATTCCCTTGCCCTCGTCCTTCACCTCGAGCACCACCTCACCCGACCCCCGCAAGACCCGGATCCGCGCCGTCGGACTGCCCGAGTGCCGCGTGATATTCGTCAAGCTCTCCTGAATGATCCGGAACAGCGTCGTCTCAATGTCCGGCGGCAACCGGCGGAACTCCGGTGCCACGTCCACAGTGATCTGAATCTTGGTCCGCGACGAAACCCCGTCCGCATACCAGCGCACCGCCGACACCAATCCCGCCTCCTCCAGCAACGGCGGGTGCAACAAATACGAAATCGTCCGCAGTTCCCGCGAACATTGCTCCGCCATTCCCACCGTCTCCCCCAAAATATCCATCACCTTCGCATCCATTTTCCCGGACAGCTTCTCCAACCGCGACAGGTTCAAGGCAATCGCCGCCAGGCTCTGCGCCGTCGTGTCATGCAATTCCCGTGCTATCCGCCGCCGTTCCGTGTCCTGCAAATGCAGCAAATGGCCGGACAACTGCCGCAGCGAATCCTCCGCCCGCTGCCGGTCGCCTATCTCCTTCCGCAATTCCTCGTTGATCGCCGACAATTCGTTCGCCCGTCGGTGCAACCTCCCGTCCAGCTCCTGCAAGGATTTCTGCAACCGCCCCTCGCGCCGTTTGAACCACAGACCCAACGCCGCTGCCAGCCACACCGCCGCGACCGCGATGATGCGATTGCAACCAAGTATCCACGGGTCCATCCGTGGCGGCAGCGCCAGCACCCCGACCGCGATGACCGCGGTACAGAGGCTCGCCACCAACAACGTGTGCCCGCGGCGCGGCGACCACAGGGTCATCCACACCGGCACCGGATACAACGCAAAGGGCACCGTCAACGAAGGCATCGCCAGATCCAACACGAACACCACCCCGATCACCACCGCCGCCAGCGCCACCGGCCGGCTCTCATTGATCTCGGCCGGAACCAACGCCAGTCGCCGCCGGACGCGCCCGGCCCAATCCGCCACTCGCGGTCGCACCACGGCGGCGATACGCCGGACCGGCACCATGTCCAGAGCTTTGTTCAAAGACGGATTGATGCCGGAACTATATCGACAGTCCCCCAAAAAATGAATCCGCAATTCACCTGAGGCTTCGCGCGTCAGGTCTGCCGCCCGGAAGCACCGCTTCCGATCCTATCGGAATTTGAAGATCTCCACCTCCGCCAGCGCAAACGCCAGCCAGCAAAGCAGCGTAACCAGCACTATCGTCAGGCCCGTCAGAATGATCGCATGCTTACGGCTCCGGCCAAACGCCCATCGTTTGAGCCGCCCCAGCAACCCCGCGCGCAACCGGTGCCCGCACTTGTCGCACGCCCGCCGCCGGCGCTGATTGCGGTGCCCGCAATGCGGACACTCGATATACAGGTGCGCCCCGCAATGGCTGCACGCGTCCTCCCCTTTCGAGTTCTGTCGCCCGCATTTGGCGCACTTTACCGTGACCTGTTCTTTCGGTGCTTCCACCTTCGCAACCCTTTTAGTTCAACCCGCCACCACCCGATTCATGGACGCTCCAAAATTCGCCGGTAAACCTCGGCATATTTTTTCGCCGTCCCGGCCCAGGAAAAATCCGCCGTCATGGCATTCACGCGAAAATGCTGCAACGCCGCCGCGTCCTCATACAACGCCACCGCCTTGCGCACCGCCTTGGCCAACGGCCCCGCGCCATACTCGGTGAACTTTATCCCGTTGGCCTTCGCCGCGTCATCCGTCGCATCAATCACCGAGTCATCCAAGCCGCCGGTCCGCCGCACCACCGGTATCGTCCCGTACCGCAGGCTGTACATCTGGTTTAATCCGCAGGGCTCAAAACGCGACGGCATCAGGAAAAAATCGCAACCCGCCTCGATCCGGTGTGACAACCCGTGGTTGAAACCTATCTGCGCCGCCACCTTTTCCGGAAAACGCGCCTGCAAATCCCGATACGCGCTCTCAAAAACCCGCGACCCGCTGCCCAGCAGCACGAACTGAATGTCCCTCGCCAGCATCTCTTCCAGCGCCCCCAACTGGATGTCCACCCCCTTCTGGTCGGTCAATCGCGTCACACTCCCGAACAGCGGCGTCGCCGGCCGCACCGGGAGCCCCATCTCGCGCTGCAAATCCGCCTTCGTCGCCGCCTTCCCCGTCAAATTCTTCACCGTGTAGGGATGCTTGAGAAACGGATTCTTGTCCGTGTTCCATTCCTCGTAATCCACGCCGTTCAGAATCCCCACCAGCGACTCCGCTCGCGCCCGGAGCACCCCGTCCAGCCCGCAGCCGAATTCCTCGGTCATGATCTCCCGCGCATATCGGCTGCTGACTGTAGTGATCAAGTCCGCATGAAAAATGCCCGCCTTCATCGAGTTCAATCGCCCGTAGAACTCCACCCCGGCAGGCTGGAAATAATCCCACGGAAGATTTGTCAGCGCATAATCCGCCGCCGGAAACGATCCATGGAATGCCAGATTGTGAATGGTATAGCACGTCCGCGGATGGTTCCCACCGCTTGTGCGCATCCGGTAATCCATCAGGAATGCCGGCACCAGCCCCGTCTGCCAGTCATGCAGATGCACCACCTGCGGACTCCAGTCCAGATACCGCGCCAGATGCGCCACGCACTTTGAGAAATAGATGAACCGCTCCGCATTGTCCGGATAATCCCCCCCGTTCTCCTGATACGGCGCTGCGCGGTCAAAGAACTCCGGCACATCGATGAAGTAGATCCGCAACCGTCCGTTCAACTCCAGCAACCACACGCGCGCACTCACCATCCGCGCCCCCAACGGCAGAGTCAGTTCATAGTCAAACGGCTGCATCTCCTTGAACCGCTCCTGGATTCCCCGGTATAGCGGCGTCACCACGCCCACCGTGTGCCCCGCCTTTGCCAGCCACTTCCCCAGGGCACCCACCATGTCCGCCAACCCGCCCGTCTTCGAGAACGGATGCAACTCGCTGGTTCCTAGCAGTATCCTCATGGGCGGTGCGCTCCGGCTCACGGCACCAATCGGTCAGTCTTCAGATACGGCTGCAGCGGTGCCGGAATCAGCACCGAACCGTCCGCCTGCTGGTGCGTCTCGATCAACGCCACAAACAGTCGCGCCAACGCCGTCCCGCTCCCATTCAGCAGATGTGGAAACACATTCTCCCCCTTCTCCGTCTTGAACCGCAGATGCATCCGCCTTGATTGATACTCCTCGCAGTTCGAGCAACTCGAAACCTCCAGATACGCCCCCTGCCCCGGCGCCCACACCTCGATGTCATAGGTCTTCGCGCTCGCGAACCCCATGTCGCCCGTGCACAGCAACACCACCCGGTAATGCAACCCGAGCAATTGCAACACCCGCTCCGCGTTCCCCACCATCTTCTCCAGCTCTGCGAAACCGTCCTCCGGTTTCACGATCTTGATCAGCTCCACCTTGTCAAACTGATGCACCCGGATCATCCCCCTCGTGCCCACCCCCGCCGCCCCCGCTTCCGCCCGGAAACACGGGCTGTAGGCGCAATACCGAATCGGCAACTGCGTCTCCTTCAAGATCTCCTCCCGATGAATGTTCGCCACCGGTGCCTCCGCCGTCGGAAGCAGGTACAACGATCCCAGCGATGCCGCATCATTTCCCTCGCGCACCGCATACGCCTGATCTTCGAACTTCGGAAACTGCCCTACGCCCACCATGCAATCCCGGCTCACTATGTATGGCGGCGACACCTCCACATACCCGTGCTGCTGTGTATGCAAATCCAGTAGGAACTGTATCAACGCCCGCTCCAGCCGCGCCCCCCAGTTCGTGTACAAAAGAAAACCGCTCCCCGACAACTTCGCCCCCCGTGCAAAATCCACCAGCTTCAGTTGCTCACACAACTCGACATGCGTCCGCGGCTTGAACTCGTGTACCACCTTCTCCCCGCACACCCGCACCACCGGATTATCCTCGCTGCTCCGCCCAAACGGCACCGACCCATGCGGCAGATTCGGCAAACGCAACATCAACTGGTCCCGCGCCGATTCCGCCTCCGCCGCCTCGCGATCGAGTTGCGCAATCCGCTCCCCCATGTTCCGCGTTTCCTGCTTGCGCGCCTCCGCCTCCGCCAGTTTCTTCTGCCCCATCAACACCCCGATCTCCTTCGAAATCCGGTTCCGATCCGCCTTGATCTTCTCCCCCTCTGCCAACGCCTTCCGTCGCGCCTCATCCAGCGCCAGCACCTCCGTCACCTGCGCCTCATCCCCGCCTTGCCGCGACGCCAGCCTCTGCCGCACCAAATCCGCCTGCTCCCGAAACAATTTAATGTCCAACATCGGCGCAGTATAAAACTCGCCCCCGTCGCAGCAAGCCGGATCGTTTTGCCGAAATTCGCGTGAAACTTCCCCCCTTCGCAACGTCTGATCCCTCCTGAAAACAACTCCCATGTACACCTCCCGATCAACTCTCACCATCGCCAGCCTCCTCGCCCTGCTGATCCACCTCGCGTGCCCCCTGCCCGCCCCCGCGGCCGCCCCGGCCGCGCTAAACACCCTCCGCTCCCCCTCCGACCTCGCTGCCCTCCTCGCCGCCACCACTGAACCGGTCGCCAAAGCGGCGCTCCAAAGCCATTCCGCCGTCATTCTCGCCGCCGCTGTACGCAAACCCCACGTGGATCACGTCATCGCCACCCTCGACCGCGCCCCCGGCTCCTACACCAAGACCAACACCACCCCCGCCGCCCTCAAAGAAACCTTCGGCGGGGAACTTCCGCTCTTTGACACCCTCAAAATGGTCAACCTCGGGAACTCCACCCTCAGCGTCAAAGCCAAGCGCGAAACCGACCCCTTCAATCAGACGTTCTACGAACATCTCTCCCAGATTCGCGATCTCGAAAGCCTCACCATCCTCAACACCACCGCCCAGAACGACTGGCTCATCCCCCTGACCAACCTCCACTCACTCATCCGCCTCGACATTGTTAATCAGGCCAAACTGAACGACGCCGGTCTCGCCCACCTCGCCAGCCTCAAACAACTCGAACGCTTCGCCTTCATCGGCACCTCGATGACCGGCAAGCCCTTCAAGGACTTCGCGGGCTGGACCCGCCTCAAAAGCTCCAGCTTCCGCGGCAGCAAGATCGACGACGAGGGTCTCCAATACCTCTGCGAACGTTTCCCGAATTACGAGACGCTCAGCCTCGCCCACGCCCACTTCACCGACGCCGCCGCCGTCCACCTCGCCAAACTCAAGCATCTCAAAGGCCTCGAACTCGGTTCCAATCGGGCCACCTCCCAATCCCTCCGCCACCTCGTCAACCTTCCCCTCGAATATTTCCAACTCGGCGAAGGCGTCGATTCCCCCGGCGCCATCACCATCCTCCGGGAAATCAAGACCCTCAAACGCCTTACCCTCACCAACTGCAAAACCCTCACCGACGCCGACCTCGCCGCCGTCGCCAGCATGACCCACCTCGAACACCTCGAACTCGGCAGCCTGCCACTCCCGGCGGAACGCCTCCCCGTCCTAAAACAGTTCGCCTTCCTCAAATCCATGCGCCTCGTTCCCCCGTATTCCCCGGAACTCCAGACCGCCATCAAACAACTCCTCCCAAAAGTCACCCTCCGCTTCGACTGACCTCCCAACCACCCCCGGAGCGCGAAGCATCGCTTCGCCCGCTCCCCCACCCAATCGACCTACGAACACCATCAAAACCCAAAGCCCTCCCCCAACCACAACCATCCCCGCCCCCAAATCCCACCGAATCCCCTCGCGACCTGGTCTGAAGCCCCAAATCAATTCAACGAACATCCACTCGACCGAGCGGAAGTCCAAGCCACGTTCCGACACTGCCCAATCTCACGCGCACCAACCTTCCCGCTGATCGCTATTTCTCGCCGGCTTGGGACTCCTCAGCCGCCTTATTTTCCTTCGCCGCGCGGCGAGCCGCACCCACGCGGGCCGCGGCAATCAACCAGAACGGGGCGATGACAATGCAGGTCAGCGTGGCGATGCCCGAACCGAGCAGTTCCGCCCGCTTCCGCTTTTCGTTGTCGGATTTGCCGGTCTTGTGGATGTGATACAACCCATAAGCCCCACCTCCGATCGCGAGCACAAAGGCCACGCACGTCGCGATGATTGCCGTCCTGAAATTCCGCATAATCGAAGCGTCGGAAGCCCCTCGCCGGTTGTCAACCCCGGATCACGAGACGGGCCACAGAGCAAAATAGCCCGACTTCCGTCACCGGAGATCCGTTCCGACTTTCTCGAAAGGATAGCCCGCGGATTTTCCAAGAATTCCGGGGTTCCGATTCACCACAATC
>CAZUUP010000229.1:6778-8713 GCA_964623105.1 uncultured Akkermansia sp. | reverse complement strand
GAGCGGAGCGGAAGCTGCCGCAAAGCACCGTGACACTCCGGGATCAGGCGTCGCGCCCTTGGCGAACAGGCCCGGCGCTCTGTTACTCAGGAGCGCCAAGATTCGAGTGCCCGTTCGAGTCCCACACTCCACCCCGGAATCCAGCTTTCCGATGAAGACCCGTTGCCAGATTGGCTGAATCGCCTGAGGACACAACTGACATCCCCGGGCATCCCCCAGACTTCCGGTTCCTAGCTTTGGATTTGCACCGGCCGCCGAGACAGCCAATTACCGCCTTCAAGCCGCGCACTGCAACGACTTCAATGCCTGGTCACAATTCCCGGAAATCCCGATGAACGCATCGAACCCCGCCAGTTCGATGATTTCCCGGACATAGTCACTCGGAGAACACAGCACAATCCTTCCCCCCAAAGGTTTCAATTGCTTCGCCGCCACCAGCAAGGCGCGCAACCCGGCGCTGCTGATGTAATCCAGACCGCTGCAATCCAGCACCAAATGCTTCTCCCCGCACCTGATGCACGACACGAACTGATCCTGCGCCGCCTGCGCGGTTGTCGAATCCAACCGCCCGTTCACCCGCAGGATCGTCGCCAGATCAACTTTGCTCTGAGTAATCGTCATAATCTTCGGACAACACACGGCCGCTCGCTCAAGGGAATAAAAGGACCATACCGCGAATTCCCGGCAAACAAAACCATTTTTGCGCAATTCGTCCGTCCCGACACGTGATCCGGCAATTCACCCGCTGCCCCGCTCCCGGTGCCCCAGATTGAAGCTCACCTCCCCGACCGCGCCAGCGCCCCGCCTCCCCTCACCCGATCTCCGCTCCTCCGACCCCACCCACAAATTCCGAATCACCAACCCACCCGCCCGAATTCCATCCGTCACCCCGGTCCCGCCCTCACGGTTTCGGGGTTCGCGCACGCCGGATATCCTCCAACAACTTTCCCGCCTCGCTCGACTTCTTCGCCTGCGGGATAAGTTCCAGAATCCGCTTCCCCGCCTCCTCGCCTGCCGCATGCTCCGGAAACTTCGCCTGTAACCGCCGGTAGGTCTCAATCGCCTCCTCCACCTGCCCGCCCGCCGCCTGCCGCCCCGCCAGCGTAAGCAACAAACGCACGGTCTGCTCACGGCCCGGATTCAGTTTCAGGGCCTTGCCATACGCATCCAGCGACGACAACGGTTTACCCACGGCGTGATACAAATCCCCGAGCTTCTCAAGCAATACGGCACTCGACCGCGTCACCGGTTCCCGCTCCAGATAATCCACCGCCGCCAGCGCCGGCGAATCCTTCGCCAGGTTCATGTTCACCACCCCCAGATGGGACCACTCGATCAACGGACTGCCCTGCCGCTGCAATTGCGCGTGCCGCTCCGCCGGTCCCCGGGCCCGCGGTCGGAACAAGGGGTCGCCGATCACCGTCGTCTGCCACGAAAACGACTGCTGCGCCGCGTAGGCCGCCTCCCCGAAACTGAAACCGTTGAACAAGAACTTCGCCGCAAACATCGCGATGTTCGGTGTGAACTGGAGATACGGTTCATCCACGCAGCCCATCGTTATCGTCGCCCCGCGCGCCAGCAACGGCCCCACCCAGTGCGCCTCCGCATTGCGGATCTGATGCGCGCTGAACGAGTGCAGATGATACGCAAACGCCCCCGGCATACACTCCACCGGCTTCCGCAAAAACGGCCCCGAAACATTTCCGTCATACCAACCAGCGTAAAACGCGATCTGGCCCATCGGCGTCCGTGCCGGAAACGTCTCGGGCCGTTCATCCAATGTCGTCTCGTAACCCAGCTTTCGCGTCACCTCCGCCGCGCCCCGCATCCAGTCATCGCCCAGCTGATACACTCCGTTCGTCAACCCCCGCGCCTCCCGATACGCCCCCCCCCCCACCCCCCCCCCCCCCCCCCCCACCCCCCTCCGCCCCCCCC
>CAZUUP010000229.1:0-6768 GCA_964623105.1 uncultured Akkermansia sp. | reverse complement strand
CGCGCCTCCAGCTACGCCCGCCCCCACAACCCATCCCCCTCCGCCTGAATCGCCTTGTCCACCAACCCCCGCGCAATCTCCGGTGACGGCCCATCCAACCGCGTCACCATGATCATTCCGTTCGTCGGATGCAGCACCGCCGCATTGGTCGTCCCGTAGTAGGGATTGTTGATCATCCCGTAGATCGCCAGGTTCTGCCGGCTTGCCGGCAACAGGCACAACTCGTTGTCCACCGCCGCTTCATTCCGTTTGAAGTGCGCAATCCAACGGTCCATGTCCGCCTCCTGCCAGTTCGCCTCCGCCAGAATCCGCGCGGGCACTCCATAACACAGCACCACATAACGAATCCTGGCCTCCACCACCTGATGAATCGTCGCCGCCGGCTTCAAATTCGTCGCCGGCCGCACCACATCACGAAAGGTGAACAGCCGCCCCCTTTCCAACGCCGCCAGCAACGGCTGCTCCAGATTCTCCCGATATTCCCGTCGCGTAATCGCCTCCCCTTCGGGCAAGTCCAGGCCAATCACCTGCGCCGCCGGAACCCGCCGCTTCTCCGCATAATGCTCCGCCACCTTCCGCGACTCCGGCACCCGCCGGTTGTAAACCACCACCACCGAGTCTCCCGTCTCGCCCGCCGCCGCCCCGGTCCAACCCGCCCCCAAGAGCCAGCCCAGCAAAACCATGCCGCGCCAGAATCCCCCCCCGGGCCTTCCCGCGCACGCCGCCCCCGCCCGATTTGCCTTCGAGTTATTCATAACAGTGCTCCCTCATTAATCCCCTTCGACCTTCAAGCCATCATAGGCCAACTCCACCCCCGGCGGCAGTTCCGCCTGGTCAACATCGTGGTCGTAATCGTGCGTCAGGTGGGTCAAAAATGTCCGCCCCGCCCCAATTCGCCGCGCCGCTGCCAGCGCTTCATCCAAGCACATGTGCGTCCAGTGCGGTTCCTTGCGCAAGGCGTCCAGCACCACCACATCCACTCCGCGGATGATTTCCACCACCGCCTCCGGCACTTCCTTGCAATCACTCAGATACGCCAGCCGCCTCCGCCCACCCTGCGCAAAGAGATAGCCGTGGGTCATCGTCTTCCCGTGCGGCAGCAGCAGGGGCGTAATCTCCAAATCGCGAAATGCGAACGGCCCCTCCACCACCCGCGGCGCCGGCACAAAATACGTCTTCGGATGCGGCCCATCGTGAAACGCATAGCTGAACACCCGCCGCAAATCCGCCATCGTCGCCGCCCCCGCATACACCGGCAACGCCCCGCCCTGCAGCTCGCAAAACCGCCGGCAGTCATCCAAACCCATGATGTGATCCGCATGCGAATGCGTGAAAATAACCGCATCCAGCTTCCGGATGTTCTCCCGCAACGCCTGCAACCGGAACTCCGGCGCCGTGTCCACCACCAGCCGCGTCTGGTCCGTCACCACGTAAATCGAGGGCCGCGTCCGATGGTTCTTCGGATTCGCCAGAAACGCCGCCGGATAATCCCGGCCGATCACCGGCACGCCTTGCGACGTTCCCGTCCCTAAAAATACAAAATGAAATGACATCGTTACCACACCGCCCGGCTCACCCCGCCCCGCGCCGCCCCGCCCGTCCCCCCGGGGAATTTCGTTTTGCCGCAGCCTAACAAACCCGCCACACTCCACCACAGTCGTTTTGCCATGCTGACGACGCTCCGAATCAAAAACCTCGCCCTGGTCTCCGACCTGACGCTCGAGCTCCAGCCCGGCTACAACGCCATCACCGGCGAAACTGGGGCCGGCAAATCCATCATCATCGGCGCCCTCAACCTCGTCCTCGGCGAACGCGCCGACCGCACCCTCATCCGCAGCGGCGCCGACAGTTGCTCCGTCGAAGCCGTCTTCGAACTCCCTGTCATCCGGCCCGAACTCGCCTCCCTCCTTGCCGACAACGGCATCGAACCCTGCGAAGGCTCCCAGCTCGTCCTCAAACGCAACTTCACCGCCGCCGGCACCAACCGCCAGTTCATCAACGGCTCCCCCACCACCCTCGCCCTCCTCGCCGCCGTCGGCCAATGGCTTGTGGACATGCACGGACCGCACGATCACCAGTCCCTCCTCCACCCTGCCCGCCAGCTCGCCATCCTCGACGCCTTTGCCGGACTCGCTCCCCAACGCGATCAATTCACCCGCCTGCTCCGCCGTCGCGCCGAACTTCAATCCACCAAGGCCGCTCTCATCATCGACGACCGCACTTACGCACAACAACTCGATCTCCTCCGCCACCAAGTCGCAGAAATCACCGCCGCCCGCCTGCAGCCCGACGAGGAAGCCTCCCTCGAACAAGAATTTCATCGCGCCAGCAACAGCGCCCGCCTCCTCCAACTCGCCCAAAGCGCCATCAACCTCCTCGGCGAGGAAGATCAATCCCTCCTCAACCAACTCGGCGCCGTCGGCCGTCTGCTCCACGAAATCCAGCGCATTGACTCCGCCGTCACACCGCTCGCCCAACTTCACGAATCCGCCGCCACCACCCTGCGCGAACTCCAGACCAGTCTCACCCGCTACGCCGACCGCGTCGAAGTGGACCCCGCCCGCCTCCAGGAAATGGAGGAACGCCTCAATCTACTCCATTCCCTAAAACGCAAATACGGCGGCTCCCTCGCCGACGTCATCGCCGCCGGTGAGACCGCCCGCCAGAAACTCGCAAGCCTCGAACAACGCGAAACCGAACTCGCCCGCCTTCAGGCCGCTCTCGACCAACTCCACGCCGAACTCTGGCAGGCCGGCACCGACCTCTCCGCCCGCCGTCGCAAAATAATCCCCAAGCTTGCCAAAGCCGCCACCCGTCACCTCGCCGACCTCGGCTTTCAACAAAGCCAGTTCGACATCGCCCTCACGAGTGTCACCGCCGAGGAATTCGCCCTCCCCGACTTCTCCCCGCCCGGCCACGGCCTCGACACGATCGAATTTCAGTTCGCCCCCAATCCCGGCGAACCTGCGCGTCCCCTGCGCGCCATCGCCTCCTCCGGTGAGATGGCCCGCGTGATGCTCGCCCTCAAAACCGTCCTCGCCACCGAGGACGAGGTCCCGGTCCTAATTTTCGACGAAGTTGATGCCAATGTCGGCGGCGAAACCGCCGTCGCCGTCGGCGACAAAATGGGCCACATCGCCCGGCAGCATCAGGTTCTTTGCATCACCCACCTCGCCCCCGTCGCCGCGGCCGCCGCCAGCCACTTCGTCGTCACCAAGCAGGTCAAAGACGGCCGCACCCTCTCTCAAATCCAACTTCTCGACCGCAAATCCCGCATCGAGGAACTCGCCCGCATGTTGGGTGGCCAGAGCGAACCCGCCCGCAAACACGCCGCCGCCCTCCTCAAAGACTCCTGAGCCAAATCAGCGCCGAACAATCCTCGTCAAAGGTAGGGCGCGGTGTCCCCACCGCGCCGCCGATGAGCCCGAAGCTTCCCCTCTCGCCACAACTTCCGCGCCCCTCAGTGCCCCGCCGACCCGCCCACCAAGGCCGGCACCAACCGACCCAAAATCAAATCCGGCAGCGCCCCCAACAGCACCACCGCCACCACCATCACCACCAGCACGACCCGTGACACCACCGACATCGTGATCCCCTCCGCCCCGTCCGGCGCCGCGAGCACATACACCTGCTTCAGCACCTTCAAATAGTAGTAGAGCGACACCGTGCTCATCGCCAAAGCCACCACCACGGTCCAGAGCAACCCCAGTTCCTTCGCGCCGTTCGCCGCCGCCGCGAACACGTAGAACTTCCCGAAGAACCCCGCCAACGGCGGAATACCCGCGAGCGACAGCAAGAAGATCAGCAGCGCACCCGCCAGCAGCGGCGAGCGTTTCCCGAGGCCCGCGAAATCCGCGATGCGGCAGCTCCCCGTCCGCGCCTCGACGACCGCCACCACGCCGAACGCCCCGATCACCGTGAGTCCATAGGTCATCGCGTAATACACCACCGCCGCCACGCCTTGTGGCGTGTTCGCCATCACGCCGAGCAGCACGTAGCCGCCGTGCGCGATGGCCGAGTAGGCGAGCAGCCGTTTCACATTCGTCTGCGCGAGCGCCGCCAGATTGCCCAGCAGCATCGACGCGACCGCCAGCACCGCCAGCAGCGGAATCCAGCCCGGCGCGTACCGTCCCCACGACCCGCTTCCTTCCAGCCCCGCGAACCCCAGCATCATGACCTTCGCGAGAATGAAGAACCCCGCGACCTTCGACCCCGACGCGATCAACGCCGCCACCGGCACGGGCGCGCCCTGATACGCATCCGGCGCCCACAAATGGAAGGGCACCGCCGCCACCTTGAACCCGAAGCCGATCACGATCATCACCAGCGCCACCGCCACCATCGGCGACAGCGCATGCCCCTTCAACTTCGCCGCAATGGCCGGCAGCGCCGTCGCGCCCGTCGCGCCGTAGAGCAGGCTCAGGCCGAACAGCGCAAACGCCGCCGCCACGCTGCCGAAAAGAAAATATTTCAGCGCTGCCTCCGCCGACTGCGGGTCCGCCTTGTTGAATGCCGTCAGCGTGTAAAGCGAGAGGCTCGTCAATTCGAGCGCCACGAAAATCATCAGCGTGTCCTCCGCGCTGACCACGAGCATCATCCCGACCGTCGCCAGCAGGACCAGCGAGACATACTCGCCAAGGTGCTCCGAGAAACTCGTCTCCACCGAGAGCAGCAGCGTGAGCATCGAGAGCACGACGAGCGCCTGTTTCACCAGTTGCGTCAGCGGCGTCACCGTGAACAGCCCGCCCACCGCGCCCGGATGCCCGCCCGGCAGCATCCAGATGAACGCCACCACGCAGCCAAACAATGCCAGTGCATTCGTGATGAACAGGCGGTTCGCCCGCGGCTCCGAACGCATCACGCCCACGTCCACGCCGAGCACCGCCAGCGCTGCCAGCACGAGGATGCCCTCGGGCGCCGCGAGCCGGAGAATTTCCAGATAGCTCATCATGCTCAGTGGAATCCCCCTTTCTTCAACGCGACAAACAACGGCGAATCAAAACTCGGAATGATCCAGTCCAGCAACACCCGCGGCCACAATCCGATCAACACCGCCAGGCCCATCAGCACCACCGCGCCCATCCGCTCCGGCACCGTGATCGGCTCCAGCGGATGCGCCTCGCTTTCCGCCGCCGACACCGTCGCCGCACCTTCGCCGAAGAACGCCATCTGCATCGCGCGCAACGTGAACGCCACACCGATTACCACGCCCACGCCCGCCAGCAGCGTGAGTTTCGGAAAGGCCGCCCACGCACCGGCGAGCACCTGCAATTCCGCTACAAACCCGCTGAACCCCGGCAGCCCCATCGACGCGAACGCCGCCACCACAAACGTCACCGCCGCAAAGGGCATCGTCTTGCTCAGGCGCATCCCCTCCAGCAGCGTCAGCTCACGCGTGTGCGTGCGGTCGTAAATCATCCGCCCCACCACGCCGAACAGCAGCGACGCGATGATGCCGTGCGAGAACATCTGGAGCACCGCGCCACTCAGTCCCTTCGCGTTTAGCGTCATCAGGCCGAGCATCACAAACCCCATGTGGCTCACGCTCGAATAGCCGATGACGAACTTGAAATCCTTCTGCACCAGCGCCACCGACGCGCCATAGACAATCCCGATGGCCGCCAGCAATCCAATCGCGCCCTGCCACATCTGCGCGCCCGCTGGGAACAAAATGATCGCCACGCGGAATGCACCGTAAGCCCCGAGCTTCATGATCACCCCCGCCAGCAGCATCGACGCCGGCGTCGGTGCGGCCACGTGACCGGTCGGCGCCCACGTGTGGAACGGCCACAGGCCCGCGAGAATCGCAAACCCGACAAACACCACCGGGAACGCCCAGCGCTGGAACTCCGGCGAAAACGTGTGCGTCGCCAGCCCGAGCAGATTCGTCGTGTGCGCGCCCGACACCGCATACGCGCCGATCAAACCGATCAATACGAGCGCGCTCCCGAGGAAGGAATACAGCGCCAGCTTCATCGCCCCATACTCGCGCCGCGTGGACCCCCAGATCGCGATCAGGAAATACTTCGGCACGATCGCGATCTCGTAGAACACGAAGAGCAGGAACAAATCAAAGCTCAGGAACACGCCATACACCGCACCAATCAGCGTGAGATACAGCGCGAAAAACTCCTTCGCCCGAAGCTCGACATTCCACGAAAACAGCACGCCCACCACCGCCGAGATGCCCGTCAGCAGCACCAGCGTCAGGCTGATGCCATCGACCGCGAGATGATATTCGATCCCCAGCGACCGCACCCACGGCACCTGCACCAGCGTGTGAATTTCCGGTCCCGGCTTGAATTGCAGCGCGTAGCCAAGCGCCAGCGCCAGCCCGCTCCCCGCCGACAGCAGCGCCGTAATGCGCGCCGCCCGTACGGCCCCCGCCGGGAGCAGCAGCACCCCCAGCGCGCCAAGGAACGAAAGATAAATGGTCCAGGCGAGCATGGTTAAAAAGTGAAACTCGATCGGCCGCAATCCGACATGCTGGAGAAACCGACGGGCACGGACCGCAAGCGTCTTATCTGGGTGCCAATCTTTTTTGCATTCGGCTTCAGCCCGCTGCAACCCCAACGGGGTTGCGGCCTCCAGCCCAGGGTTGCGAGGAACGAGCTACCCTGGGTTGCGGCCAGAGTGGATTTCAACCCCAACGGGGTTGCGTCACACCGTGCGCGCCCGGCCGCAACCCCGTTGGGGTTGTTGATTTGCGGACGGTTTTCCCAGGGTAGCTCGTTCCTCGCAACCCTGGGCTGGAGGCCGGAATCCCGT
>CAZUUP010000228.1:0-8715 GCA_964623105.1 uncultured Akkermansia sp. | reverse complement strand
CCCCTCTCCCCGGCCCTCTCCCCGTTCGTGCCTCACGGGGCGAGGGAGACGGAGGTGCTGCTGGTTAGGTCGGTCCGGGCGCGTGCTTCCGAAACGATTGCCAAGCTGCCGAGGATTGAAAACAGAGGAGATCACTCGATTTGTCAGAGGCCCCGGTTTCAGGCGGGCGTCTTTACGGCCTGAAGGCCGCGCTCCGGGGGCGCGGTGGGCTTGCGCGCTGCCGCTTTCTCCTGCCGCCGAAGTTGGCGCTCGGTGCGGCTGGTTTCGGCGCGGAGCAATTCTTCGGAGGACCAGCCGCGGGATTGGGCGTAGGCGGCGAGGGTGAACAGTTCCTTCGCCAGCGCGGCTTTGGTGAGATGTTGCGGCGCAGGCGTGGGCAAAGGAAGTTGCGCCTTGCGCGCTTTCTTTGTGAGCTTTTCGGCGCGCATCAATGCGGGGAGGTGTTTGGGTATGCCGTCGAGCGCGGAGGGACGTGCGTGGCGGGTGCCGTGTTTTTCGGCGGTCTTGATTTTTTCCCAGTTGGCCCAGACCTGATCGACGTTTTCCACTTTCACGTCGCCGAAGACGTGGGGATGCCGGCGGATCAGTTTGTCCACGAGGTTGCGGGCGACGCGCTCGAAATCGAAGGCGCTGCGCTCATTCGCCAACTGGCAGTGGAATACGACTTGCAGCAGGAGGTCGCCGAGTTCCTCGAGCAGTTCGTGGTCGTCGCCGGAGTCGATGGCGTCGATCAATTCGTACACCTCCTCGATGGCGTGCTGGCGCAGCGTGCGGTGGTCCTGCTCGCGATCCCAGGGGCAGCCGTCGGGCGCGCGGAGCTTCGCCATGACGGCGAGAAGGTCAGCGAGGGCGGAATTTTTTTTCATGCGGGCAAAGTTGTGCGACGGGGCGATGGACCGGACAGCGGGCGGTTCACAAAACTACAAAATCACCAGGTCATCGCGATGCACGGCGATCGCGTGGGAAGCGGTGCGGGCGGCAATCGCGACGGAGGCGAGGCGGGTGATGCCGCGGGCGAATTCCGTGCCGTCGGCGTCGCAGATCGAAACGACGTCGTCTTCGGCGAAGGTGCCGTGGTGCCGGGCGATTCCGGGGAGCAGGAGGCTTTTGCCGTGCTCGCGGAGCGCGCGTTTGGCGCCGTCATCGACGAACAGGGCACCCTTGGGATGGTGGAAGAAGGCGATCTTGCGCTTGCGGCCCTGGAGGCGGTTGGGGCGCGGGATGAAGACGGTGCCTTCGTCGTCGCCGTTGAGGACGCGGGCGAGAACGTCGCGTTTGCGGCCCGAAGCGATGACCAGGGGAATGCCCGAGCGCACGACAATTTTGGCGGCCTGAATTTTCGAGGTCATGCCGCCGACGGCGGTGGCGCTGTCGGTGCCGCCGGCCATGCGTTCGATCGTGCCGTCGATGCTCTCGATGGTGGACAGGGTTTTGGCGGCGGGTTGGCCGAAGTTTTCGATGACGCCATCGACGGTGGTGAGGATGACAAGAAGGTCCGCGGGGAGCAACGAGGCGACGAGGGCGGAGAGCTTGTCGTTGTCGCCGAACTTGATCTCGGCAAACGACACGACGTCATTTTCGTTGATGATTGGCGTGACGCCGCGGCGCAGCAGGCTGATGAGCGTGTTGCGGGCGTTGAGGTGGCGGTCGTGATGTTCGAGGTCGTCGTGCGTGAGAAGCACCTGCGCGACGGTCAGGCCGAATTCATCGAAGAGCTTCTGGTAGGTGGCCATGAGGCGCGACTGGCCGACGGCGGCGCAGGCCTGAAGGTCGGCGAGATCGGCGGGGCGCTTCTTGAAACCCAGCGCGCCCATGCCCGCGCCGACGGCGCCGGAGGTGACGACGACAATCTCGCGTCCCGCCTTGCGCTGCGCGGCGAGTTGGGCGACCAACTGGCCCATTTGCGCGAGGTCGGGTTGTTTTTGGGAGTCGGTGAGCACGCCGGTGCCGAGCTTTACGACGACGCGGGTGACATGTTTGAGCAAATCCGAACGCACGGGGTGTTGGTAGCAAAAGGGGCGGGGTTGAGAAAGAGGCAAGTTGGGGTGTGGGGAGGGTGGCAGGGGAATTTGGGGCAGGGGAATGGGGAGATGGAGGGACGGAGGGATGGAGGGATGGGGAGATGGGGGAAAGGAACGCGGACCGCATTGCGCTCGATGGTGAGCGTGGGGGCCGAATTCCGTTGCCTTCCGGAGTTTGTGGCGTTTGGGGGCGTGGGGCTGCTCCAGCGGACGATCCTCCAGTCGAGGGTGGCGGAGGCGGGGGCGGGGGAATGGGGAGGCATCTTTCGTTGCGACAGTTCTTGCCGGGGGCGGCGGCGCGAGGCGCACTTCTGTCTCCTTCTCCCTGTGAAGCGTGAACGGGAACGGGCCGGGGGGTGGGGTGCCCATTTTCGCTGGCGTTCTCGCCGTCGTGGAGCGCCTCCTGTCCCCGCCCCGCTCCTTCGTTTCGAACGGAGGAGAGCGAGCCGGAGGCCACGGTGCGGGCGGAATGAAATTTCGCAAAGGTGGACGAGCTTGGGTGTGCGCGCGGAAGTGATGAAGGAAGGGGGCGGGGGCGTCAGGGGTTGCAGCATGAATCGTTTCCAATTGGGCGGGGTGTTGGCGTTGTTGCTTTCGACGGGGGGTGCACGCGGGGCGGAATCGATCTGGATCGAGGCGGAGCATCTGTCGGGGATCAAAGGGTACTGCTGGCCGATGGGGCCGGAGGCGCGGCGCAAGACTGAGGGGCATTGGGCGTTGTCGGGGCCGGGGTGGGCGGCGGAGTGGAATCAGGGTGGGGAGAGCGGTTTTTTGTCGATTGCCTGCGGGGCGGGTGACGATCGCGCGGCGGCGGTGGCGGAAGTGGAGATTCCGGAGGCCGGTGAGTGGCAGGTGTGGGTGCGGTATGCGGACTGGAGGGAGAAGACCGAGCGTTTTCAAGTGAAGCTGGAGCAGGCGGGGCGGGCGGTGTGGACGGGGCGTTACGGCGAGGCGGCGGTGGTGGAGGAGGACAACGAAATGAAGTTGTACTGGGGTTGGGCGTTTGGCTGGGACCGGCAGGTGGCGACGTTGGGGAAGGGGAAGGCGCGATTGACCTTGCTGGCGACCACGAAGGATCCGGAGCCGCGGCAGGTGGATGTGATCGTGCTGACGACGGACGCGGGTTACCGTCCGTTGATCAAGGAACGTCCGCGGCACGCCACGGTGGATTTGCTGGAGACTTGGCGGCGGGGCGTGCCGGAAGGGATTGAGGCGCTGGCGCGGCGCACGGGGAAGTGGGAGGTGCCGAAGGTGTGGGAACCGGGGAGCTTTCGGGACCGGGGTTTTCTATATTTGTGGAATGCGAGTGAGAACCGGTGGTGGGATCCGACGAATGCGGTGCGGGTGCCGTACAATCTGCGGGACAAGGAGACGGCGGCGGCATTTGAGAAGAAGTATGCGGGGGTGCAGGAGATTCCGATCTTCGGGGATGGCCGGGTGGTGCCGACGTTTCACGGGACGGGGCCGCAGTTGGTGCTGGATTCAAAGACGGACAAGCCGGCGGGGCGCGGGGACGGGGAGTTGATCCGCCAATGGCTGGACGGGGATCCCCGGCGGTTGTGGGCGGCGATGATCAATTATGCGCCGGACACGCCGTTGAGCGAGGGGGCGCGGGCGAATTTTTTGAAGTATCGGGACCGGTTCGTGGGAAGGATTTCGGGGGAGAACCTGGGTTATTTCAACTTGGACACGAAGGCGTTGACGGCGGCGCTGGCGGGGGCGCGGACACGGCGGGAGTTTGCGGAGGTGTTCGGGCGGTTTGCGATGGAGGCGGATGCGGCGAAGTGGGGGAAGGTGTTTGGCACCGACTTGCCGGAGCATTACCGGGACACGATTCCGTGCCAGTCGATCGAGGCGATCACGTTTGCGCCGCTGGCGTATCAGTGGGGGGCGCGGACGGTGGGGATGGAGTCAACGTCCTGCACGGCGGCGATGCTGGGGATGCGGTGGGCGTTTTTGCGCGGGGCGGCGCGGCAGCATGGCGGGCTTACGGCGACGTATCGGTCGTGCAATTTCGGGGATTCGGCGACGATTTTCAGCGATGCTTCGACGTACAGCCGGCCGCGGAATTTGCTGGATAACTATTACTCGGTTTATTCGGGGGCGGGCATGACGTGGTACAAGTTCGACATCTGGCAGCAGTACATGGCGGGGTCGTCGATGTTTTATCACGAGCAGGGCTTCGATGAATTTTGGATGCCGGGAGGGACGACGGCGGCGGGGTTGCAGGAGGTGCAGTTGTCGCCGAAGGGGAAGCTGGTGGACCGGTTTCTGCGGTTGACGGCGGCGGAGCCGGACCGGGGAACGCCGTTCACGCCGGTGGCGTTCCTGCTGGATTACGCGCATGGATGGGAGCCGTCCACGTATGAGCCAGTGCGGTTCGGAACGACGGGGCATTGGGGCGGGAATGCGGCGGCGCGGTTTGATGATCACGAGGCGATGCTGCAGGAGTATTTCTGGACGGCGTATCATCCGATCGGACCGAAGAGCGAGGAGCCGATCACGGGGACGAAGGAGGCGTTTGTGCCGGGGATTTTCGGGGACATTTTTGACTGCGTGTTTGCGTATCCGGACGTGAAGCTGTGGCGGACGCTGGAGACGTATCCGGTGGTGTTGGTGGCGGGAGACATCGAATTGACGGCGGGGGAGGGGGAGCGGTTGAGGCGTTATGTTGAGGGGGGCGGGACGTTGCTGGTGACGGACGGGCAATTGACGGGGCCCGGGGTGAAGGCGCTGGCGTTGCCGGAGTTGGGCGTGGCGGGGGAGACGGCGGGGTATCGGTGGCTGAACAACGGGAAGGTGGAGCCGTCGCAGCGGTATCGATTCAGGGCGGTGGCGGGAGGGCGTCCGCTGGCATGGGCGGCGGATGGAGCGGTGGTGTGTGCGGCGTTTGAGCGGGGGCAGGGGAGGCTGGTGTTTTTGTCCGTGCCGCGCGGGTTGGGGATCGACCGGCGAGCGACGCCGATGGTGGCGCGGTTGTTTGCGCATCTGACGCGGGGATTGATGCCGGTGGAAGTGGAGGGTGAAGTGGAGTGGATGGTAAACCGGGGGGCGAAGGGCTGGCTGGTGACGCTGCTAAATCCAGCGGGGGCGGAGAAGCCGCAGCAGGGGATTACGCCGACGGATTACCGCTTGAACAAGCCGGTGGTGATCAAGTCGCGGGTGCCGGTGTCCGAGGCGCGGGATCGGCTGCTACCGACGGATCGGCTGGTTGTGCGCGGGAACCGGGTGGAGACGGTGGTGCAGGCGGGGGCGGTGCGGGTGGTGGAGTTGAAGTAGGCGGGGGATAACGGGACGAAAGGGGAAATGGGGAATCGGAAATGGGCGCGGAACGTTCAACGTTCAACGCGCAACGTTTAACTTTCAGAGTTTAGTGTTCAACGCTTTGCGCTCGGTGGTGAGCGTTGAATCTGAATGGAGGGGAGCGGCGGGGTTCACGGCGTTTGCGATTGGGGCGCACCCTCAGCGTACGATCATCCAATCGAGGGTCGCGGAGGCGGGGGCGGGGGTGGCGAAGGTGACGGTGAAGCCGGTGGGAGTCTTGGTGGTGATGGCGCGGGCGGTGAGCCAGGATTGTTCGAGAAAGAGGGCGAAGTCGGCGTCGGTTTCGGGGGCGGGGAAATCGACCTTGAGCGAAGTGGCGCCGGCGGGGACGGGGAGGTTTTTGCCGCGGAGGTTGCGGGCGGGGGTGGCGGTGGCGGAGAGGCCGGTGGTGGCGGTGAGGGTGCCGTTGACGCGGACGCCTTCGCCCTGAAAGGTGAGTTCACCGGTGGATTTGGAGACGGTGAGGGAGGCTTCACGCGGTGGTTTGCCGTCCTGCTGACCGTAGTGCCATTTGATGGGTTGTTCGTGGTTGGGTTGCTGGAAGAGGATGGCGGCTTGGGCGACGTCGGCTTCGAAGTTGAGGCCGACGGTGACGGCGGTGTTGACGACGAAGACGTTGTCCCAGGCGGGCTTTTTCTCGGCGCGCTTCTCAAGGTCTTCCAAGCGGGAGGGGCCGCCGCGGAGGCTGAGGAAGGCGTGGCGGGAGGCTTCGCCGTTGTTGGCGACGTCCATGACGGCGGAGGGCCAGGCACCGGGGACGTCCTCCCACATCCAGATGCGGAAGGCCTGGGGTTTGAAGGGGTCGGGGCCGATGGCTTGTTCGATCTCGTCGCCGGCGACGAAGTCCTTGGGCGTGCCCTGATCGGTGTAGGGGGAGACGCCGAGTTTGCGTTGGCCGCCGCGGTCGCCGCCCGGGATGGCTTGGGAGACGTTGTTGACGTAGGTGCCGGGGGCGATTTCGTAGCTGAGGGGGCGGAGGTGGTTGTCCCAGGTGTAGTTGTCGCGGTTGTAGAGCGTGGGACTGCCGGCGCTCTTGGCGCCCCACCAGAAGCGGCGGATCTCGAGGTCCTTGGTGCCGTCGGGATTCTGCTGGAAGCGGGTGATTTCATACCAGCGCCGGAGGTTGCCCTTGGGGATGAGTTCACCGGGTTCGGTGACGGCGAAGAAGCGGCCGACGATTTCGGGGGTCCAGGGGCAGTCTTTGTCGCCGCGGATGAGGCCGCCCATTTTGAGCCCGTTCACCTTGGTGACGGGATCGGGCTGGATGCGGGTGGGATAGGTTTTGCCGCCGAAGGGGTATTTGCCGGAATCGTTGGTGCCGAGGAAGGATTCGGGCGGGACGATGAAGACCTTGCCCTGGGAGATGCGTTTGGCGGGATTGAGGTTGATGAGGGGGCGGGAGTCGCCGAGGGAGTTGATGTTCTGCGAGGTGGGGGAAAAGGTGAGGAGTTGGTCTTTCCAGTCCATTTCGGCGACTTTGCCGCGGAAGTTGTTTTTGCTGAGGCTGCGGATGAAGGCGGCGTAACAGTTGCCGTTTTCGTCGCCGGCGGCGGAGTGGACGTCGCTCATGTAATCGAAGTCCATGTAGAAGCCGTAGGTGTCGCCGTGGGCGTATTGGCGGCGGATGATTTTGACGTCGTACGTCTGGTTGTCGTTGTGGCTGTCCTGGGTCGTGTGGAGGGGACCGGTGTTGCTCTTGTTATGCTTGCTGGCGTCGGCGAGGTGGTTGGGGGTGGTGTCGGCGACGAAGTAGTGGAGTTTCTTCTCGGGGTCGTAACCCACGGCCTTGACATAGCCGCGAACGGCGCCTCCGCCATAGCCGGGTCCGCCGTGGAGGTTGAGGAATTCGCCGGGGCGAATGCCGCGGACAGTGGCGAGGTAAAAACGGCGATCCTTGCCGGCTTGGACGGGGGCTTGAATCCAATCGAGGTAGCTGATGGAGCCGTAAACAAGGTTGTTCTCGAGAGTGATCATCGGGTGCGTGCCCCAATGGGGGAGGCTCTCGCCGGCGGGCAGGCGCAGGGTGCGCGCGAGGTGGAGGCCCTCGACTTGGGGGACGCGGACGGTGAGGTGTTTCGGATCGGAATTGACAATGATGATGCCGGGGGTGGTGGCCCATCGTTTGGTGTCCTCGGGAAGCGGGGGAATGCGGGCGACGGTCTGGGAGGTGTTCTCGGCCTTGATGACGGAGGAAAGTTCGGCGGGGATCACGAGGATACCGCCGGTTTTTCCGAGTTCGGCGACGGCTTTGTCATAGGTGGCGAGCGCGTCCTTAGGGGATTTGATGGGGCCGAATTCGGCGAGGTGGCGGGAGAGGCCGGGCGGGGGCGCGTTGGTGGGGGCAGATTGGGCGCGGGCGGAGGTCGGGAACAGCGGGGCCGCGAGGGCGAGGGCAAGCAGGGTGTTTAGCAGGAGTGTTGGCATGAGAAATTCAGGATTTCGGAGATTCGACCCGAGAACGGTGAAGTTCGGAGGTGGGGGCGTCAATGCGGGATTCGCGCGTGCGGCGTCTGGCGGGGGTTCCCGAGATTTGCGGGGTTGATGGAAGCAGCGGGGCTCCGGGATGATCGTATGACCTACGGACGGAAGTTCTTCCTTGCCGGTCGGTCCGCCAATGACGCAGCTTTGGGTCATAGGCCCGCGGTGAGTTTGTCTGGTGCGGGTGCGTCAAAAACTTTTCTTTGATCATGCGTATATCCCTCTTTTCCCAATGGCGACGGACCTTGGTTCCCCAGCAGATCGTCGCCGGCCTGCTCGTGGGGTTGGTGGCGTGGCTACCCGCGCTCCCGGTGCGCGCGCAGAATCAGCCGACGGGCGTCATCCTCGGGTTGCTGCCGGAGAAGGTGGCGGGCGTGGATGCGGGGGAACTGTTGCTCGCGGAACTGAACTGCGTCGGCTGTCACGCGGCGGCGAATCCCGTGAAGCAGCGGTTGGCGTCGAAGCGCCCGCCGGTGCTGGGCGAGGGCGGGGTGCGGATCACGCCGCAGTATTTGCGCGAGTTCCTGACGAATCCGCACGGGGACAAGCCGGGCACGACGATGCCGGATTTGCTGCATGGAATGGCCGCGGGCGAGAAGGCGGAGGCGGTCGAGGCGCTCACGCATTTCGTCACGTCGATCACGCCGGCACCGGCGGCAGGAGCCGCGCCGACGGGGGATTTGTTCGTTGTGCAGCGGGGAAAACAACTGTTCCACTCAGTCGGGTGCGTGGCGTGTCATGCGCCGCAGGAAGCGCCCCCGGCCGTGGCCGGAGCCGCGCCGGATTTGGAGGCGCTGAAGTTGGTGTCGGTGCCGCTGGGCAATCAGGCGCGCAAGACGACGGTATCGGAGTTGGCAAAATTCCTGATGAACCCGCTGAAGGTGCGGCCTTC
>CAZUUP010000227.1:0-8759 GCA_964623105.1 uncultured Akkermansia sp. | reverse complement strand
ATCTCTGGAGTTGACATGGGGACGGTGGATGGAAAGCTGCTCGGAACTATGAACCCTCTTTCCAACGAATCTTCTTCACGGCGTGAGTTTCTCAAAACCACCGGGCAGGTGGCGGCGGTGTCGGCTTTGGCCGGCATGGCGTTGCCGCATGTGCATGCGGCGGGCAGTGATCAGTTGCAGGTGGCGCTGGTCGGGTGCGGCGGGCGGGGTGGCGGGGCGGCGGCCAATGCAATGGCGCAGAGCGGTCCGCCCAAGCTGGTGGCGATGGCGGACGTGTTCCAGCACAAGCTGGATGGCGCGTATAATTCGCTGAAGGGCAAGTTCAAGGATCAGGTGGATGTGCCGGCGTCGCGCAAGTATATCGGTTTCGATGCGTACAAGGGGGCGATTGACAATTTGAAGAAGGGGGATGTGGCGATTTTCACGACGCCGCTGGCGTTCCGCTGGGTGCATTTCAAGTATGCCATCGAGAAGGGGATCAATGTGTTCATGGAGAAGCCGGTGACGGCGGATGGTCCGACGTCGCGGCGGATGCTGGAGTTGAACAAGCTGGCGAAGGAGAAGAACCTGAAGGTGGGGGTGGGGTTGATGTCGCGGCACAAGCGGTCGTTGCAGGATTTGCACAAGCGGATTCACGAGGACGGGCAGATTGGCGATGTGACGTTCATGCGGGGTTACCGGATGCAGGGGTTGCTGGGTTCGGCGTTCTCGGAGAAGTATCCGGGGCCGGACAACAACCTGCCGGGCAAGCCGAATGAGTTGCTGTGGCAGATTTCGCGGTTCCACAGCTTCATCTGGGCGAGTGGCGGCGGGTATAGCGATTTCAACATTCATCACATTGATCACCTGTGCTGGATGAAGAGTCCGCCGGGAAAAGAGATGTGGCCGGTGAAGGCGCACGGGGTTGGGGGACGGACTTACCGGACGAGTTCGGACGGCAAGCCGTATGTGGACCAGAACTTCGATTCGTACTCGGTGGAATACACGTTTGAGGATGGGACGAAGTTGTACATGGACGGGCGGTGCATGCTGGGCGCGGTGCCGATGTATCACAGCGCGGTGCATGGGACCAAGGGGATGGCGATTGCGTCGAAGGCGGGCGATTGCGGAAGTCCGTCGAGCACTTACAAGGGGCATCTGCCGTCGCGGGACAATCAGTTGTGGATCTCGGATTCGAAGGGGCCGGATGATCCGTATTTCAATGAATGGCAGGTGCTGACGGAGGCGATTCGCAGCGACAAGCCGCACAACGAGTGTGATCGGGGCGTGATGGCGAGCCTGGTGACGTCGCTTGGCCGGTATGCGGCGCACACGGGGCAGGAGGTGACGCTGGACGACATGCTCAATCACGAGCACGAATACGCGCCGAATGCGGACAAGTTGACGATGAGCAGTCCGGCGCCGTTGCAGGCGGACGCGAACGGGTTTTATCCGGTGCCGGAGCCGGGTCGGAAGACGAAGCGGGAATATTGAGCGGTGGTGGTTGGCAGCGCTTTTCCGTCGGGGACCGTGGTCGCGAGGCTGCGGTTCCCGGCGGGGGGCGGGTGGTTGGTTTTGCGGGGTGGTATGGGTGGCGGAAGGGGCGGAGTGCTACGCTGGTGAGGTGGGGGATTTGGGAGGTTTTTCCGAGGGGAGGAGGCTTGGGTTCGATGGGGATTGCGAATGGCCGCAAGGAACACAAAAAGGCGCAAAGAGGGGGAGTTGCGCTGCCAAGTTGACCGGCACAGCGGTGCCTCGGAGGGACGGACGAAGCCGGGGTGGCGCGGCGGGGTCAGCCGACGATGCCGCCGGAGCTGAGGAAGATGCCGTCGAACATCATCTTGACCGCCTGGGCGTTGTTGGCCTTTTCGTAGGCGACCTCGCGGGTGATCTTGCCTTCCTGGGCGAGCTTGTAAACGGCCTGGTTGAAGCTTTGCATGCCTTCGCCTTCGGAGGCTTCGATGATCTGGGCGAGTTTGCCGAGCTGGTTGTCCTCGATGGCTTTTTTGACGGTGCCGGAGTTGATCATGATCTCCTGGGCGGGGGTCATGCGGCCATCGACGGTGGGGCACATGCGCTGGCAGATGACGGCTCTGAGGGTGCCGGCGAGCTGGCGGCGGATGGTGTCGCGTTCGTCCTGTTTGAAGAATTCGAGGATGCGGCCGACGGAGCTGGAAGCGCTGGTGGTGTGCATGGTGGACATGACCATGGTGCCGGTGTCGGCGGCGCTGATGGAGGTCTGGAAGCTGATGGCATCGCGCATTTCGCCGACCATGATGATGTCGGGGTCCTGACGGAGGGCGCTTTTCATGCCACGCTGAAAGGTCATGGTGTCGAGCGTGAGTTCGCGCTGCTCGATGATGCACTGGTTTTCCTCGAAGACGAATTCGATGGGGTCTTCGAGGGTGACGATGTGTTTGCGGAAGTTGGAATTAACGTGTTCGAGCATCGCGGCGAGGGTGGTGGATTTGCCGGAGCCGGTGGTGCCGGCCATGAGGATGATGCCGCGGGGGGATTCGGCGATGGTGCGGAGGATGTCGGGGAGGCCGAGCTGTTCCATGCTCGGAACGTTGTTTTTGACGAGGCGCATGACGATGCACCAGCGGCCAAGGGCCTGGAAGACGTTGGTACGGAAGCGACCGACGCCGGGGCAGAGGTAGGAGTAGTCGGTTTCGCGATCGGCATCGAGGCCGGGCTTGAGGTGTTTCGGGGTGATGCCTTCGATGAGTTCGGTCATCCACGCCTGATCGGGAATGAATTCGCCGGAGTGCAGCTTGCGGCTGATGCGGAAGGTGACGGGGCTGCCGGCCTTGATGTGGATGTCGGAGGTGCCGCTTTCGGCGGCGGCCTTGAGGATTTCGTTGAAGTAGCTTACGGCGTCGGACATGGGCGGGAAAATAGCGGTGCGGCCTTGCGGGTTGCAAGGTCGAAGCGGGGGAATCTACCGCGGGGAAACGGGCGGAGACTAGAGCTGGACGCGGGGTTGCTGCCGGGGCTGGAGGAGGTGGCCGATCTGGGTCTGGGCCTGCTTGGTGAGGTTCATGAAGGCCATGGTGACGGCGTAGCCCTGATGGCGGTTGCCGCGGCATTCGACGATGACACCATTGGCGCTGATCTTTTTGTTGTCGGCGACGGTGGTGACTTCGACCGCCATCTCGGACCAGAGGTTGAGGGGCTTGGGGGAGTGGAACTCGAGGCCGGTCTGCCAGAGGGTGTATTCGCCGGCGTTGAGGGCGAGGGTGGTTTCGGGGGATTGAACGTTGAGGGGGTTGAGGTCCCGCCCGGAGGGAATGTGTTTGGCGCCCATAGGATTGTTAAGATGGTAGCACGATCTTCCTGTCCTATCGGCAGAAATCGCTTACCACTCAATCAAAGCTGCGCCCCAGGTGAGTCCGGCTCCAAAAACGACGAGGAGGATGAGATCGCCGCGCTGAACCTGGCCGGAGTCAACGGCCTCGTCGAGGGCGATGGCGACGGAGGCGGCGGAGGTGTTGCCGTATTTGTGAAGGTTGACGAAGACCTGGCCGGGTTGGGCGCCGAGGCGGTTTCTGATGGCATCAATAGTGCGCTGGTTGGCCTGATGGGGGATGATGCACTTGACCTTGGTGATGTCGATCTGGCAGCGGCGGAGGACTTCGTTGGCGGCGCTGCACATGGCGTTGACGGCGTTCTTGAAGGTTTCCTTGCCTTCCATGCGGAGGAAGTGGAGGCCGTCGTTCACCGAGGCGACGGTGGCGGGGCAGCGGCTGCCACCGCCGGGCATGGAGAGGAGGTCGGCCTTGGCACCGTCGGCGCCCATGCAGGCGGTGAGGAGTCCGTGGGTGTTGGGGCGGCTTTGGAGGATGGCGGCACCGGCACCGTCGCCAAACAGGACACAGGTGTTGCGGTCCTTCCAGTTGATGATGGAGGAGAGTTTCTCGGCACCGATGACGAGGACGGTGTCGTAGGTGCGGGACATGATGAATTGCTGGCCGACTTCGAGTCCGTAGATGAAGCCGGAGCAGGCGGCTTCGAGGTCGAAGGCGGCGGCGCGGTTCGCCCCGAGTTTCTGCTGGATAAGGCAGGCGGTGGAGGGGAACGGCATGTCCGGGGTGATGGTGGCGACGATGATGAGGTCGATCTGGTCGGCGGTGATGCCGGCCTTTTCGAGGGCGCGGCGGGCGGCGTGGGCGCCGAGGTCGGACGTGAATTCGTTTTCGGCGGCAATGCGGCGTTCGCGGATGCCGGTGCGGGAGGTGATCCACTCGTCGGTGGTATCGACGGTTTTCTCGAGTTCGGCGTTGGTGACGATGCGTTCGGGCACGTAGGAGCCAACGGCGGCGATGGAGCAGGTGCGGCCCTTGAAATCGTGTTTGGCGCGGGGGTTGTTGAAGTTCCGGGCCGGGAGTTCGCTCATGCGGTGGCGGGTGGTGAAGGTTCGGCGGGGGTGGAGGCGAGGCGGGCCTTGGCCGTGGTTACCTCCTTGAGGATTACCTGATTGATCTGGTTTTTGACGGTGTCAACGCCCTGCTGGATGGCGAGCATGATGGAGCGTTCGCGGGCGCCGCCGTGGGCGATGATGACGCTGCCGTTGAGGCCGAGGAGGGGTGCGCCGCCGAAGTTTTCGGGGTCCATGCGGCGTTTGATGGTGCGGAAGGCTTCCTTGGCGAGGTAGGCGCCGATTTTGCGTTTCGGGTCGCGGGTGAGTTCGCGTTTGAGCCAGCCGAACATCGCGGAGGCAAGGCTTTCGCAGGTTTTGAGAACGACGTTGCCGGTGAAGCCGTCGCAGACAACGACATCGACGTGATTGGCGAAGAGGTCGTGTCCCTCGACGTTGCCAATGAAATTAAGGTCGATCTGCTTGCAGAGCTTGAAAGCGGCGAGGGTGAGGTCGTTGCCCTTGGTGTCCTCGGTGCCGACGCTGAGGATGCCGACGCGGGGTTTTTTGACGCCGAGGATTTCGCGGGAGTAAACGCTGCCCATGATGGCGAAATCGAGGAGGTGGTGGGGTTTGCACTCGACGTTGGCGCCGGCGTCGAGGAGGACGAAGTCGTTGTGGGGTGTGGGAATGACGGTGGCGATGGCGGGGCGGTCGATCTGCTCGATGGTGCGGAGGCGGAGGGTGGAGGCGGTGACGACGCCGCCGGTATTGCCGGGGGAGACGAGGGCGTCGGCCTTGCCGGCTTTCATCAATTCGACGGCGCGGGCGATGGAGCAGTCTTTTTTCTTGCGGAGGCCGACGACGGGTTTGTCCTCCATGGTGAGGACTTCGGAGGCGTGGAGGATGCGGAGGCGGGGGTCGCGGCAGCCGTTGGCGGCGAGGGCGGCCTGGATTTCGGACTCGCGGCCGACGACGTGGAGCTCGGTGATCTGGGGGATGGTTTCGAGGGCGAGTTTGACGCCGTCGATGACGACGCCACAACCGTGGTCGCCGCCCATGACATCCACGACTATGCGCATAAACGGAAAGAGCGCGGAGGATGGCCGTCCGCGCTCTTGCAGGTTGAAATCAGGCCTTGGCCTCGACGTTGATGACCTGGCGACCGTTGTAGAATCCACAGGCCGGGCAGACGCGATGGGGAACGTACGGGACGGCGCACTGGGGGCAGGTGGTGAGTTGTGGGAGGGTGAGCACGCTGTTGTAGGCCCGACGTTGACGCTGGCGGCTGTGAGACGGTTTACGCTTGGGTACGCCCATAATGACTTTTCAGTTACAGTTTCAGTTTGTTCAGTTCGTCCCAGGCAGAAACTTTCTTGAGTGTCTGATCGGAACCCGGAGGTTGCCTGCCGATGCCTGACACCTTTGTGGGCAGCCCGGGGCAACCTTTTTCACACAGCGGATGCTGCGGAATGGCGAGGAGAATATCTTCGCGCAGGTACGGCGTCAAGTCCACGGAGTCGCTAACGACGGATACCTGGTCTTCGCCGGTGAGGGGCAGGTGGAGGGTCCAGTCGGGGACTTGGAGCGGGATGGTGAAGGGCTTGAGGCAGCGGACGCAGTCGCAGTGGAGGGGGAGGGACCAGAAACCCTCGATGAGAAGGGCGTCTTCGAGGAGGCTGGCGGTGAACTGGTAGGAGACGGGTTCGCGGAGGTGGATGACCTCGTCGAGTTCGTCGAGACCGAGTTCGGCGGTGGGGATGGTGCCGGTGAAGGCGAGGGATTCGTCTTCTAGCTGGCGGAGGTTGACGGTGATCGGCATGGGGGCAGTGGGTCAGGATTTGGGCAGGGAGGCGAGGCGTAGGCGCAGGGCGGATTGGACGCGGGAGGGGACGAATTCGGAAATATCGCCGCCGAGGCTGGCGACTTCCTTGACGAGGCGGGAGCTGATGAAGGTGTATTGTTCCTTGGGCATCATGAAGAGGGTTTCCACGCGGTGGGCGAGTTTGCGGTTCATGAGGGCCATCTGGAATTCGTATTCGAAGTCGGAGATGGCGCGCAGGCCGCGGATGATGGCCTGGGCTTTTTTGCGGCGGACGTAGTTGACCAGCAGGCCGGAGAATTGGTCGGCGGTGACGTTGCGGACGTGGCGGGTGGACTGGGTGATGAGTTCGCAGCGTTCGGTCAGGGAAAAGAGGGCCTTTTTGCTCTCGTTATCCGCGACGGCGACGATGACGCGGTCGAAGAGTTTGGCGGCCCGCTCGATGACATCGAGGTGGCCGTTGGTTATGGGGTCAAAGCTGCCGGGGTAGATGACCGTGCGCATGCGGCCAGTGTCGTGCGGCGGCGGCAAAGTTCAAGATTTTAGGCCGGGGGTTGCGGGCGGTGCGGCAGGGTTGGCCGGGGCGGTTGGCTGCGCAATGGGTTTGGCGGCTGTTGGGACCGGGTTGGCGGTCGGGGCGGGGGTTTCGCGCCAGGGAACTTCGTAGATGCGGACCTGGCCTTTGAAGCCTTTGACGGCGACGGGCGGGAGTTCGACGCAGGAGGCGGCGAGGGCGGGGTCGTCGCGGAGGAGATCGCGGTGGGTGGCTTCGCCGATGATGATGCGGCCGCGCCCGGAGACGCCTTCGAGGCGGCTGGCGAGGTTTACTTCGCGACCGAAGACGGTGTAGTTGAGGATGTGGTCGTCGGAGCCCATGAGGCCGACGATGCAGGTGCCGGAGTTGACGCCGGTGCCGAGGGAGAGGAGGGGCAGGGGCGGGAGGGCGGGCTGGCCGGCGGCGAGGCGGGCGGGATTTTCCTTTTCGCGGCGCTTGTTTTCGTCGGCGCGGCTGAGGTTCAGGGAGTAGAGGGCGCGCTGGATGTCGATGGCGGAGCGGACGCAACTGAGGGCGTGGCGCGGGTTGGGAGTGGGTGCGCCCCAGAAGGCCATGACGCAGTCGCCGATGTATTTGTCGAGGGTGCCGGCGTGGAGTTTGATCTGGTCGGCGATGGTGGCGAGGTAGGTATTGACGGTCTGGAGGGTCTCGCGGGCCTGCTGGTCGTAGTAAGCGGAGGCGGCTTCGCCGGTGAGATTGTTCTGTTTCACGTAGGCGTCGGCCTTGGCGGCGTTGGTATCGGTGAGTTCGGTGAAGCCGCGGACGTCGGCGAAGAAGACGGTGATTTCGCGGAGGGTGCCGCCGAGATTGAGTTTTTCGGTGCTGAGGAGTTCGGTGACGACGTTGGGGGAGACGAGCTTGGAGAAGACATTTTTAACGCGGCGGCGCTCGCGTTGCTCGAAAAGGAGTTGGTGGGTGAGCAGGCTGGCATGATTGAGGAACAGGCCGCCGCCGACGGGGAGAACCACGGCGAGCCAGTAGCGGTCGTGACGGAAAAGCAGGGTGGCGGCGACGGCATAGGCGGTGGCGGCAGCCAGTATGGTGAGGGTGGACCAGGGAGCGCGAAGGCGGGTGGTGGCGAGATAGGAGAAGAGGGCGAGGAGGGCGCAGGCGAGCAGTTCGGTGGCGCGGGAATTGCGCTGGATGAAGCGGCCGGTGAGGAGGGAGTTGGCGACGTTCCAGTGTTTGCTGAGGAGGTAGGTCTCGTTGCTGAGGGGGGAGGCGCCGACGTCGGAGATGTTGTTGCCGGAGCCGATGGAGCCGACGAAGACGAGTTTGTCGGTGAGGGCGGGTTCGATGGTTTCGCCGGCGGACCGGCTGGCCTCGAGGTCGAGGACGTCTTCGAAGGAGGCTTTGAAGAGCCGGGGATCGTTCCAGGCGATGTTCCAATCGATGTAGAAAAAGCCGTGGTCATCCACGGGGATGGTGCGCCCGATACCGTCAGGGCCGCGGAGGGTGATACGGCGGGGTTCGATCTGGGCTTTGTCGAGGTCGAGTTTCAGCGCGGCGGCGGCCATGCGGAGGCCGAGGTGCCAGACGCGGCCCTGTTGGGGGTCGTCCTTGTAGGCTTTGGCGCGGCGGAGGACGCCGTCGGAGTCGCGATCGCTGGTGGCATGGGCGAGGGCGAGGGCATTGGTGCGGAAGAGGTCGGCGGGGGGAAGCAGATTCCAGTGGCCTTCGAGGGTTTCGCCGGGGGCGCCGAGGATGACTTTGCCAGCGGAGCGCAACTGCAGCGCGAAGTAGTCGTCCGAACTGATGCGGCCTTTGCCGGGGACAAGAACGCGGGTTTCGGTGAAGTCGGGCTGGAGTTCGATGAAGAAGATGTCGAAGCCGATGGCGGTGGCGCCTTCGAGCGCGAGTTCGCGGACGAGGCGGCCGTGGAGGTGACGTGGCCAGGGCCAACTGTAGCGGTGTTTTGCGTTGAAAGCTTTGAGGCTGTCGTTGTCGATGAAGATGGCGGCAAGATTGGTGGCAACAGGGGCGGGGCGTTGGAAGGCGTGGCGGACGCGCCAGTCGTAGGTCATCCACTCGACGCGCTGGATGGC
>CAZUUP010000226.1:0-8771 GCA_964623105.1 uncultured Akkermansia sp. | reverse complement strand
GCGCCGCCACCAACTCGGTCACATTGCGTCCCCCGGCCGCCAGCGCAATCAGCAGCTTCAGCCGGCTCGGCTCCCCCAGCGCCCGGAACCGCGCCGCGATCAGCTCCAGCGCCTGGTCCCCCAGCCGCGCCCGTTTCGATGTCGTTTTTTTCACTTGTGAATATTGTATATGCGCATATAGTCATATTGTCAATTGATCGCATAGACAAACTGTTAACCCAACTGGAACGCCATGAAAATCGAAAACGCCATCCGCCTCCTCGCCGGCTCCCTCGTCCTCGCCAGCCTCGCCCTCGCCCGCTGGGTTCATCCCGCCTGGCTCTGGCTGGCCGCCTTCGTCGGCCTCAACCTCGCCCAGTCCGCCCTCACCGGCTTCTGCCCCGCCGAAACCATCTTGAAAAAACTCGGCGTCGGCCGGGGCGGCGGCTGCTGCGCCACCCGGCCCGGTGACCACGGCTGAGGGTCCGCCCACCACCGGCTGGCGCGGCCGCCAAGGGTGCACGAAACCCACCGGTGGCAATCATGGCGCCAGCCAGCCATTCTCCCGTGAAAAACCAACCCCAATCACCTGCCTCCTCCGTCCCGGGGATAAATTCCCCGCCGCCCTCGCCTGCCGCGAGCCCGGACGCCGGCGGCCGCAGGGCTCATCCTGCTCCGCCACCCACCATCCTCCTCGAAATCATCACCCCCGAAGGCCTTTTCCTCCACACCGCCGCCACACTCGTCGAACTCCCCGCGGTCGACGGCCAGATCGGCATCGCCCCCGGTCACCTCCGCCTCGTCACCGCGCTCGAAACCGGCCCCGTGATCGTTCATCATCCCAACCACACCGACCACTACTTCATCGGTGGCGGTTTCGCACGCATCCAGCCGCAGCGCATCTCCGTCCTCGCCATCGGCATCCAGTCCACCCTCGACCCCCGCATCCTCGCCGGATGCTGCGAACGCGCCCGCGAACAACTTGGCGACAGCTACGAACTCGCCACCCTCGAAGCCGCTTGCGAGCGCGCCCGCCAGCACCTCGCACCCCCGCCCGCCCACCACCCGCCGGCCGACCCCGACGACCTCGCCCGCTTCCCCCGCGAAGCCCTGCTCACCCGGCTCGTCCTCCCCACCCATCGCTCCCACTGGAACTAACCCACTGGAACTAAGCTTTCCCATCCACAATGATTCCGTGTTGTATCTGCGTTGAAAACAACCTCTCGCACCAAACACCCGTCGCAATGAAATCCTTCCTCCCCCTCCTCGCCTGCTCCCTCGCACTGCTCCCCCTCCAACTCCCCGCCGCCTCCCCGTGGACCCTCGATGCCGCCATCGCCCACGCCCTGACCAACAGCCCCGACACCCGCATCGCCCTCCACCGCATCTCCGCCGCCCACGCCGGCGTCCAGCAGGCCAACGCCGCCTTCCGCCCCCAACTCCAGTTCCAGAGCGGCTACACCCGCTCCGACGCCCCCGCCACCGCCTTCGCCACCATCCTCAACCAGGGCCGCTTCTCCCCCGGCCTCAACTTCAACAACCCCGGTTCCGCCGACAATCTCCTCCTCAAGGGCGTCCTCTCCATCCCCCTCTACAACGGCGGCCGCAACGTCGCCACCCGCGACGCCGCCCTCGCCCGCCGCGATGCCGCCTCCCAGCAACACCTCGCCGTCCGCGAAACCCTCGCCTTCGAAGTCGCCCGCGCGTTTCACACCGTCCTCAAGACCCGCGAATACATCCGCTCCACCACCGCCGCCGTCAGCGGCTTCGAGACCAACCGCGCCCTCGCCACCAAACGCCTCAACGCCAGCACCATCCTCAAATCCGAACTGCTCGACGTCGAGGTCCGCCTCGCCCAGGCCCGCGAAGACCTCGTCCGCGCCCGCAACGCCCACACTCTCGCCAACCACACCCTCCGCAACCTCCTCGGCCTCGACACCGGCGAACTCTCCACCGCCGACTCCGCCCCGTCCCTCCCCGCGCCCGACCCCGCCCAACCGCCCCGCCGCCCCGAACTCCTCGCCGCCCGCGAAATGATTCACGCCCGCGAAGCGGAACTTCGCACCGCCCGCGGCGCCCTCCGCCCCCGCGTCAACGCCTTCGGCGCCTACGAATACGACCGCGGCTGGGACTTCCGCGGTTCCGGCAACTACTATTCCACCGGCCTCCTCCTCCAATGGGACCTGTTCGACGGCAAACTCGCCGCCGGAAAAATCAGCGCCGCCCAGGCCGAACTGGACGCCGCCCGCGAGGAGGAACGCAAACTGCGCCTCAACATCGACCTCGAAATCGAACAGGCCCGCCTCGCCCTCGCCGACGCCGGCGAACGCCTCACCGTCACCGACCAGGCCGTCGCGCAGGCCGCCGAAAGCGTCACCCTCACCCGCGCCCGTTTCGAGCAGGGCATCGGCCTCTCGACCCAGCTCATCGACGCCGAGACCGCCCTCACCACCGCCCGCGTCCGCCGCGCCGAAGCCGAGGCCGACCGGCGCATCGCCATCGCCGCCCTCCGCCGCGCCCTCGGCCTCCCGCAAACCGCGAATTGAATGGAGGTTCAAGCAACCCTTCCGAAATTCCCCTGCCCCAAATTCCCTTGCCCCAAATTCCCTTGCCCCAATCCCCCCTGAAAACCGCGTCGCAAAACATCCGCCCCATGCACCCCATCGCTTTCACGCTCACCCTCGCGCTCCTCGCCACCGCCTGCGGCCGTCATCCCGCCGCCCCGCCGCCGCGCCCCGCCGATCTGCCCGCCATCAGCGTGCGCGCGCTCCCGGTGGAAACCAAAACCCACACCGCCACCGCCGAGGTCGTCGGCACCGTCCGCGCCAAACTCCGCGCCCAAATCGAAGCCAAAATCAGCGGGCGCATCCTCGATCTCAAAGTCGCCCCCGGCCAGTCCGTGAAGGAAGGTGAACTCCTCGTCCGCCTCGACGTCCGCGAGATTCGCGCCCGCTACGAACAAGCCGTCGCCGTCCGCGAGCAGGCCGACGGCGACCTCAAACGCTTCGCCACCCTCATCAAACAACAGGCCGTCACGCAGCAGGAATTCGACGCCGTCCAGGCTCGCCAGCGCGTCGCCAAGGCCGCCGAATCCGAGGCCGCCACGCTGCTCGACCACGCCAACGTCACCGCGCCCTTCGCCGGCCTCATCACCCGCAAACTCGCCGACATCGGCGACCTCGCCACGCCCGGCCGGCCGCTTCTCGAACTCGAAGACCCCGCCCATCTCCGGCTCGAAGCCGACATCCCCGAATCCTTGATCGGCCGCCTCACCAACGGCACGCGCCTCACCGTCCAACTCGCCCCCGGCACGCCCGGCCTCGCGGGTGTTGTCAGCGAAATCGCGCCCGTCGCCGATCCCGCCAGCCGCACCTCCCTCGTGAAACTCGATCTCCCCGCCACGCCCGGCCTGCGCGCCGGCCTGTTCGGCCGCGTCGCCATCCCCGTCGCCGAAACTGCCGCCCTGCGCGTGCCTGCCTCCGCCGTTCTCGTCCGCGGCCAGCTCGAACTCGTCTTCATCGTCACCAATCAAACCGCCCGCCTTCGCCTCGTGAAAACCGGCAAACGCCTCGGCGACGAATTCGAAATCGTCTCCGGCCTCGACCCCGGCGAATCCGTCGTCAGCGAAAACGCCGCCGCGCTGCAGGACGGCCAGCCTGTCACCCTGCGCTGATCCCGCTCATTCCCTTGCCCCAAATTCCCCTGCCATTTCTTCCCATGCCGTCCCCTGCTTCCCCCCCGCCCACCGGCCTCGCCGGCCGCATCGCGCACGCGTTCATCGACTCCAAGCTCACGCCCCTCATCATCGTCACCTCGATCCTGCTCGGCGTCGCCGCCGTCTGGCTTTTGCCGCGCGAGGAAGAGCCGCAGATCAAGGTCCCCATCGTCGATGTCATGGTCGCCATGCCCGGCTCCAGCGCCAAGGAAGTCGAGGAACGCGCGACGCGCCCGATGGAAAAACTCCTCTGGGAAATCCCCGGCGTCGAATACCTCTACTCGACCTCGCGCCCCGGCGAGAGCCTCGTCATCGTGCGCTTCAAGGTCGGCGAAGACGTCGAGCGCAGCCTCGTGAAACTGAACCAGAAGCTGCACTCCAACCTCGATCGCATCCCCCACGGCGTCGCCTTCCCGCTCATCAAGCCCCGCAGCATCGACGACGTTCCCATTCTCGCCGTCACCTTCCACAGCGCCCGCTACGATCACCTCACGCTGCGCCGGCTCGTCGCGCAGATCGACGACGCCGTCAAACAAGTCCCCCTCGTCGCCGAGACCACCATCATCGGCGGCGCGCGCCGGCAGGTCCGCGTGCTCCTCGACCCCGCGCGCCTCGCCTCGCGCAATCTCAGTCCTGCCGGCCTCGTGCCGATGCTGCGCCAGGCCAATCGCCAGTTCGCCGCCGGCGGCCTCACCAGCAACAACCGCGAAATCACCATTGAAACCGGCGGCTTCCTCGCCACCGCCGAGGAAACCGCCGCCGTCGTCGTCGGCGTCTTCGGCGGCAAACCCGTCTATCTTCGCGACGTCGCCGACATTCGTGACGGGGCCGAGGAACCCTCGCAATACGTCTTCTTCGGCACCGGTGCCGGCTACAATCCCGCGCCCGCCGACACCGCCGCGCCCGCCGAACCACGGGGCACCAACCTTCATCCTTCATCCTTCATCCCTCATACTTCCTCCCCCGCTCCCGCCGTCACGCTCTCCATCGCCAAACGCCCCGGGGCCAACGCCATCACCGTCGCCGCCGATGTCCTCCGCAAAATCGACACGCTCAAAGGTCACGTCATCCCCGCCGACGTCACCGTGTCCATCACGCGCCACTACGGCGAAACCGCGGCGGAAAAATCCAACGAACTCCTCTTCCACATGCTCATCGCCATCGCGAGCGTGTCGTTCCTCATCCTCCTCACGCTCGGCTGGCGCGAATCCGGCGTCGTCGCCATCGCCATTCCCTCGACCCTCGCCCTCACGCTGCTCGTCTTCTACCTCTACGGCTACACGCTCAACCGCATCACGCTGTTCGCGCTGATCTTCAGCATCGGCATCCTCGTCGATGACGCCATCGTCGTCGTCGAGAACATCATCCGCCACCTTCACCTCCCGCAAAACCGCGGCCGCAACCGCGCCACCATTGCCGTCGAAGCCGTCGCCGAAGTCGGCAATCCCACCATCCTCGCCACCTTCGCCGTCATCGGCGCCGTCGTGCCGATGGCCTTCGTCGGCGGCCTCATGGGCCCCTACATGCGGCCCATCCCCGTCGGTGCCAGCGCCGCCATGTTCATCTCCCTCGCCATCGCCTTCATCGTCACCCCGTGGGCCGCCGTCCGCATGCTGGGCCGTGCCACAGGTACCGCAGCCGTCCCGGCTGCGAGTTCCAGCGGCGTCTCGCCGCAGGAAAACGCCGCGAGCCAGACGCCCGAACAAAACACAACCGCCTCCCTCTCCCCATCTCCCCCTCCCTCCGTCTCTCCCTCTCCCCCTCCCGCCCCCGCCTCCCACTTCGCCCACGACGAAGACTTCTTCACCCGCCTCTACCGCCGCGTGATGAATCCCCTGCTGCACCATCGCGGCTGGCGCGCGCTTTTCCTCCTCCTCATCACCGTTCTGCTCCTCGGCGCGATGTCCCTCGTCGGCCTCGGCTGGGTGCAGATGAAAATGCTCCCCTTCGACAACAAGTCCGAATTCCAGATCATCCTCAACCTCCCCGAAGGCACCTCCCTCGAAAAAACCGCCCAGGCCGCGCGCGAAATCGCCGCCGCCATCCGCACCGAACCCGAGGTCCACGACTACCAGATTTACGTCGGCACCGCGTCGCCGTTCAACTTCAACGGCCTCGTCCGCCACTACTTCCTTCGCCGCGGCGCGAACATCGCCGACCTGCAAATCAACCTCGTCAAAAAACACGATCGCAAAGCCCAGAGCCACGACATCGCGCGCCGCCTCCGCCCCCGCGTCGCCGCCATCGCCGCGCGCTTCGATGCCCGCGTCGCCCTCGCCGAAGTTCCGCCCGGACCGCCCGTCCTCCAGACCCTCGTCGCCGAACTCTACGGACCCGATGAACCCGCCCGTCACGCCCTCGCCCGCCGCGTCCGCGAAATCTTCCAGCAAACCCGCGGCGTCGTGGACGTGGACTGGTATCTCGAAGCCGACCAGCCCAAGGTCCGCTTCGTCATCGACAAGGAAAAAGCCGCCCTCCACGGCATCAGCGCCGAAACCATTTCGCAAACCCTCCGCATCGCCGTCAGCGGCGAGTCCGTCGATCTCGTCCACCAACCCAGCGAGAAGGAAGACGTTAACCTCGTCCTCGAACTCCCCCGCTCCTTCCGCACCCGCCCCGAGGAATTGCTCGAAGTCCGCGTCCGCTCCGGCGACGCCAACGCCCTCCCCGAACCCGGCGTCACCGCCGCCCCGCCCCTCGTGCCCCTGCGCGAACTCGTCCGCCTCGAAACCACCCTCGTGGACAAAAGCATCTATCACAAAAACCTCCTCCCCGTGACCTACGTCATCGGCGACGTCGCCGGCGAAGTCGAAAGCCCCGTCTATGCCATCCTCGACATGAACAAAAAGCTCGCCGCCCTCGACGCCCGCGACTTCGGCGGCGCGCCCGGCAAAGTGGAAATCTTCAATGCCAGCCTGCCTTTCACCGACCGCCAGCCCGCGCTGAAATGGGATGGCGAATGGCACATCACCCTCGAAGTCTTCCGCGACCTCGGCCTCGCCTTCGCCGCCGTGCTCGTGCTGATCTACGTCCTCATGGTCGGCTGGTTCCGTTCCTTCCTCACCCCGCTCATCGTGATGGCCGCCATTCCCTTCTCCCTCGTCGGCATCCTCCCCGCACACGGCGCGCTCCACGCCTTCTTCACCGCCACCTCGATGATCGGCTTCATGGCCGGCGCGGGCATCGTCGTCCGCAACTCGATCATCCTCGTGGACTTCATCGAACAACGTCTCGCCGAAGGAATGCCCCTCGCCGAAGCCGTCGTCGATGCGGGCGCCGTGCGCTTCCGCCCCATGCTCCTCACCGCCATGGCCGTCGTCGTCGGCGCGGGCGTGATTCTCTTCGACCCCATTTTCCAAGGCCTCGCCATCTCCCTCATGGCCGGCGAAATCGCCTCCCTCCTCATCAGCCGCATGGCCGTCCCCGTCCTCTACTTCATGGCCAACCGCAAACCTGCTCCCGCAAGTTCGTAAAACCCGGGGCCAGCCGCAAACTCACCGACCGGAGCGATGCAGGCGGAATCGGGAAGCGCGCCAATCGATACCCGCCGCGATTGCCGTCCCCATGCTTCCGGGCGCACTCCGCCCACCGCCTCAAATCGCCGCCGCAATCGCGTCACCCATCTCCCGCGTCCCCACCCGGCGCGCACCCGCCTCGGACGGATTGAAGATGTCCCCCGTCCGCAACCCGCTTGCGATCACCTTGCCCACCGCCCCTTCAATCGCCAGCGCCACATCATTTCGCCCGAAACTGTGCCGCAGCATCAGCGCCGTCGAAAGTATCTGCGCGATCGGATTCGCCAGATTCTTCCCCGCGATGTCCGGCGCCGTGCCGCCCGCCGGCTCGAAAAACCCAAACGTCCGCTCTCCGCTCGTCGCCCCCAGGCTCGCACTCGGCAGCATGCCCAGCGATCCCGCCAAGGCCGCCGCTTCATCGCTCAAAATGTCGCCAAACATGTTTTCGCACAGCATCACGTCAAACTGCGTCGGCCGGAGCACCAGTTGCATCGCGCCGTTGTCCACGAACATGTGCTCCAGCGTCACGTCCGGATAGCCCTTCCCCACCCGCGTCACCACCTCCCGCCACAGCACCCCGTTTTCCAGCACGTTGGCCTTGTCGATGCTCGTCACCTTCTTCCGCCGCTGCTGCGCCGCCTTGAAAGCCACATGGGCAATTCGCTCAATTTCGGGCGTGGTGTAAACCATCGTGTCGATCGCCCGCTGTACCGGATGCAGATTCCCATCCTGCTGATCGGGCAACGAAATGACCTCCGTCTTCTTCGGCTGCCCAAAATACATGCCCCCGGTCAGTTCCCGCACGACCAGGATGTCGATCCCGTCCCCCTGCCGCTCCGGCCGCAATGGACACGCATGCGCCACCGCCTTGGGCAACTGCACCGGACGCAGATTCGCAAACAGCCCGAACTCCTTCCGGATCCGCAGCAACGCCGCGCGCTCCGGACGCTGCTCCTTCGGAATGGTCGGATCGCGATCCGGCAATCCCACCGAGCCAAACAGGATCGCATCCGACGCCTTGCACAACGCCAGCGTCGCATCCGGCAGCGCCTGTCCGGTGGCATCAATTCCCGCCCAGCCCACCGGCGCCTCGGTGATCGCCAGATGCAAATGGAACTTCTTCTCCGCCGCCGCGAGCACCTTGAGCGCCTCGCGCATGACTTCCGGTCCGATGCCATCACCCGCCAGTGCCGCAATTTTGAAATGGGAAGAATTCATAAGCGGGCGGGACACTAAGAACATCATCCCGCCGTTTCAACCCGTAAAACCCGCCAACCCGCGCCCGTCCCAAAACCCGCCCCATCCCCCCTCGACCGCAACTGCGCAACCGCAGCGCTTCTCTCGAACCACCGAGCCGCGCCGCACACCAAGCTGCCCACGGATTGCCACCCGCCCTCGTTCCCCTGAGCGATGACCGTCCAGAGCCGATGCAGACCCCGGATTTTCTCCGTGCTATCAATCTTTGCGAAAGTTCGCGCAGTCTGCACCGGTGCCTCTCCTCCGTTCCGAACGGAGGAGAGCCTCGCACCCGCTGCGGAAGCGTCCTGATACAGGAAGAAACT
>CAZUUP010000225.1:4412-8790 GCA_964623105.1 uncultured Akkermansia sp. | reverse complement strand
CCGTCGACCCGGCGTCGATGCGGATGCCGTTGTTCAGCGGCGCGTTCATGGTCGAGAACATCATGGCGTGGCCGGGGCTGGGCCGGTTGACGCTGGAGGCGCTGTTTGCGAAGGATTACCAACTCGTGGTGGCGACGGTGGTGATGGCCACGGGATTGCTCGTGGCGGGGAATTTTGTCGCGGACCTGTTGCTGGCGTGGAGTGATCCACGCATCCGCCTGAAATGAGCGCGGCAAAAGCATTTTGGCAAACCGACGCGAACGAAGTAAACAATCCAACATGACACAACTCACTGCCATCATTCACCGCGGCGAGCCAGACGAAGGCGGTTTCTGGGCGACGTGCCTCGAAGTTCCCGGCGCCAACGGCCAGGGCGAAACGCGCGAGGAATGCCTGGCCAACCTCGCCGCAGCCGTGCGCCTCCTCCTGGATGTTGGGCGCGAAGAAGCTCTCCGTCTCGACCCGCAGGCCGAGACCGCCGAACTGCTCCTGGCATGAAGCGCCGAGCGCTGCTCAGCCACCTGCAGGAACAAGGCTGTACCCCTGTGCGCGAGGGTGGCAGCCACTCGATCTGGGCCAATCCCAAGACGGGCCGCCGCGAAGCCATTCCCCGTCACAACGAAATCAAAAAGCATCTCGCCCGATCAATTTGCAAAAACCTGTCCGTACCGATTCCGCCGGGTGATTGAACATGTCTGCCGCCGCCAACACTGCGCCCGTCTCTCCCGGGCAAATCTTCTGGCGACGCCTCCGCACCTACCGGACGGCGATGGCGGGCGGGGGAATCCTGATCGGGCTCTATTTGCTGGCGGTGTTTGCCGGGTTTGTCGCGCCATATCATTTCGAACGCCAGGATCGGGAGCGCTTTTTCCATTCGCCAATCTGGCCACGGATCGAAGGCGCGCGGTTGGTCGTGCCGCGCTACGAGCAGGTGAAGGGGCAGTTTGTCTATCAACGCGTGGCAGGTGATTCCAAACCGCTGAAGTTTTTCGTACGCGGGGAGAAGTATAGTTTCTTTGGGCTGACCACGGCGACGTTGCATCTGTTTGGCACGGGCGATGATGCCTATCCGGTGTATCTGTTCGGCACGGATCAATTTGGGCGCGACGTGTTTTCGCGCGTGCTGTACGGCTCGCAAATTTCGCTCTCGATCGGGGTCCTGGGAATTTTGCTGTCGTTCAGTCTCGGAATGCTGATTGGCGGCATTTCGGGTTATCACGGCGGAACGCTGGACAATGTCATCATGCGGTTGTGCGAACTGATCATGTCGGTGCCGGGGTTGTATCTCATCATTTCGCTGCGCTCGACGTTTCCGCCCAAGCTGAGCTCGACGCAGGTCTATGCGCTGATCGTGGTGATCCTGAGCCTGATTGGTTGGGCGAGCATGGCGCGGGTGATCCGGGGAATGACGCTGTCGCTGCGCGAACGGCAGTTCGTGCTCGCGGCGCGGGCACTGGGGCAGCGCGAATTGACGATCATCTTGAAGCACATCCTCCCGAGCACGTTTTCGTATGTCATCATCGCGGCGACGTTGAGCGTGCCGTACTACATCCTTGGCGAAGTGGTCCTGAGCTTTCTGGGCGTGGGCATCCAGGAACCGGATGCAAGCTGGGGCATCATGCTCAATGCCGCGCAAAACACCGAGTATTTGCAGCGTTACCCGTGGCTGCTGGCGCCGGGTGTGGCCATTTTTGTCACCGTGCTCGCATTCAATTTCCTGGGCGACGGGTTGCGCGATGCGGCAGATACGAAGAACCAGTGAATGGTGAATGGCCCGATTTCCCGTTTCTTGTAAGCGTAAGATTAAGCCGGTAGCTTTAGTTTATGAATGCCGATGTTGTGGAAATACCTACCGCGGTCCTCTCCTCGGTGGAGACCCTTGACGAGTTACAAGACTGGCTGACTGCGCAGAACCCCCGGGTGCTGGCTGAACTGCGCGCGGCCAGGAAGGAAGACCTGGCCGGTGAGTTTAAGCCTTGGAAGCCGCGGTTTCTGCCATGCCCTACCGAGTCGAAATAGGCCTACAGGCCGCCACGCAACTGGAGGAATTGGACTCCGCCGTCGGTCCGGGCGTCGAGCGCAAGATACAATGGCTGGCGGAAAATGCCGCCGGCATGGTGCATCGGCGACTGGTCGGGATGCCGGAGGATTTGGCGGGGTTATGCAAGCTCCGCGTGGGCGACTACCGCATCCTTTACTGGAATTACCCTTCGCAAACCCTCATCCGCATTTATCGCATCCAACATCGCTCGGAGGTTTATCGTCGGCTTTGACGCCAACAACGTGCCCCGACCAATTCTGCTTATGTCACTTCTCGAAATCAAAAATCTCAAACTCGAATTTGGCGCCGGCAAGGATGCGGTGCGGGCGGTGGATGATGTGTCGATCACCATCAACGCGGGCGAGACGGTGTGTCTCGTGGGCGAGAGCGGATGCGGCAAGAGCGTGACGGCACTCTCGATTGCGCGGTTGGTGCCGATGCCGCCGGCGCGCTATCCGGGCGGGCAGATCCTGCTCAACGGCCGGGATGTCTTGCAGATGGACAAGACGGAGTTGCGCACGATCCGCGGTGGCGTGGTGAGCTACATCTTTCAGGAGCCGAGTGCGTCGTTGAACCCGGTGTTTCGCATCGGCAACCAGATCAAGGAATCCCTCAAGCTGCATCGCCCGCAGGCGGCGACGGACGACGAAGTGATTCGCCTGCTCAAGCTCGTGGGCATTCCCGCGCCAGAATCGCGGATCAAGGATTACCCGCATCAGATGTCCGGCGGCATGCAGCAGCGGGTGATGATCGCGATGGCGCTCGCCTCGGAGCCGAAGTTGTTGATCGCCGACGAACCGACCACGGCGCTCGACGTGACGATTCAGGCGCAGATTCTTGAACTGTTGAAGGACCTTAAGGCGCGGCTCGGGATGAGCATCCTGCTCATCACCCACAACCTCGGCATCGTGGGCGACATTGCCGACCGGGTGGCGGTGATGTATGCGGGCCAGATTGTCGAACTTGCGCCCGCTCTCGAACTGCTGCGCCGTCCGCTGCATCCTTACACGCAGGCGTTGATGAACAGCGTGCCCAAGCTGGGCGGTGAACAAAAGCGTCTGGAGGCAATTCCCGGCAATGTGCCCAACCTTGGCCAATTCCCAGACGGTTGCCGCTTCAACCCCCGCTGTCCGAAGGTGCAGACGGACTGTTCGCAGAAGGCGCCGGAGTTGCTGGAGGTGGAGCCGGGACGGTGGGTGCGGTGTCCGTATTGGAAATGAGCGAACGAACTCTGCCGCATGTTGAACAAGGGGGAAATCGAAGCTCGGTTGCACGAAATGGAGTCGCGACCTGCCCCCGTGATTAAGTGGGACGAGCCTTGCGAAGGCTCTGCTCGTGCGTTGGTGGTGTTTGTTGGACCGAGTCCCGGTGGAGATAGGCCAATATCTCGCCATCCTATGATGAAGGATTGTTGGTTTGCGCTCTGGAACAAGCCATACGACGCACCAAGAAAGACCTGGAGTCGTGGTTTCAAGAAAAGCTTTGGCCCATTGATAAAAGCACTTTTTGCTTGGGAAGATTTCGCACTGCCAGAGAAGCTGATTGGCCGCGCAAATTTGGACTGGGTTGGCAACCCCGATTCCAGCGACGTGCAAGAGCAGGATATGATTGCCGGCGCTCCGTCGGCTTTGCGCATGATCGCGGACTGCGCGCCTGAACTAGTTCTCCCGATGGATGCCAAGACCTTCCGAGTGCTCACGGAGAAGGTGCTCCCAACACACGGATTTGAGATAACGCCGTGCGCGGTGAAGAGCTTTTCGATTCGGATTCCTCCCTCCAAGAAGCGTGTCCACCGCTATATCTTTGCAATTAGAGCAAAGTCGTCGAACGGGCGTGAATTTCTCGTGATTAAACTGCCTCAACATCCGGCTCGCATCTTCAATGAGGAATACGCCAAACTCTGCGGCGAGGTCGTTCGGGAGGTAGCTCTCCAAATCGCTGCCGGGCAGCCAGTGGACGTAGCCAAGGTTTAGAAATATGACCGCAATCACTTTCCGCATTGAGATCGGCAACAAACCGGTCGCCTACGTCCCGCGCCGGGACGCGCCGGGCGGCGGAGGCGTCCCCACGCAGGGCGACGGACTTGCGAAACTGGAGGCGATGGTCGCCGACGCATCGCAGGGGGACTTGAATTTGCCGGAAAGTACGGGTTTGATTCCAAATCAAGGTTAAACACTGCCATGAAATTTCGCGTTATTGTTCAACCCGATGAAGACGGTGTCTTTGTCGCCGAATGTCCCACGCTGCCGGGCTGCATTTCGCAAGGCGCGACGCGGCAGGAGGCTCTGACCAACATTCAAGATGCCATCAGTGGCTACCTTGCCAGCTTGAAGAAGC
>CAZUUP010000225.1:0-4312 GCA_964623105.1 uncultured Akkermansia sp. | reverse complement strand
GTGTGGGTCATTCTTCCCCGACGGAGCCGCGGGCGCGTGCTGACAGCGGCGGGGGATTGAGGAGGTTGGCCTGGAGCTGGGCGGGGGTGATTTCGTTTTCCCAGCGGCTGATGACGACGGTGGCGACGCCGTTGCCGACGAGGTTGGTGAGGGCGCGGCATTCGCTCATGAAGCGGTCAATGCCGACGAGCAGCGCAAGAGCTTCGACGGGGATGGCGGGGACGGCCTGAAGGGTGGCGGCGAGGGTGACGAAGCCGGCACCGGTGACGCCGCTGGAGCCTTTGGAGGTGATCATGGCGATGAAGAGCAGGCTGAGTTGCTGGCCGAGGTCGAGGGGGGTGTTGGTGGCCTGGGCGAGGAAGACGGCGGCCATGGTCATGTAGATGTTGGTGCCGTCGAGGTTGAAGCTGTAGCCGGTGGGGATGACGAGGCCGACGGTGGATTTGGAGCAGCCGAGGCGCTGCATTTTTTCGATCATGCCCGGCAGGGCGGTCTCGGAGGAGCTGGTGCCGAGGACGAGGAGCAGTTCGTCTTTGATGTGGTTGAGGAAGCGGAAGATGGAGAAGCCCGAGAACCAGGCGATGCCGCCGAGAACAACAAGCACGAAGCTGCCGGCGGTGAGGTAAAAGCCGGCCATGAGAGCCAGGAGTTTGTTGAGGGCGCCGATGCCGTAGCTGCCGATGGTGTAGCCCATGGCGCCGAAGGCACCCACGGGGGCGGCCTTGACGACGATGTGCATGACGCCAAAGAAGACCTGAGTGCCGTAGTCGATCACGTGGAGGAGGGGTTGCCCGCGTTCGCCCATGAACGCGATGGCGCAGGCGACGAGGATGGCGACGAGGAGCACCTGGAGGAGGTCGCCGGAGACGAAGGCGCCGAGAAAGGTTTTGGGGATGATGTTGAGGATGAATTCGGCGGTGCTGAGGGCGCGGGCCTTTTCGGAGTAGGCCTGGGTGGAGTCCGTTGCGGTTTTGGTTTCAAGGTGAAAGGTTTCGCCCACGGGGGTAAGGCCGGTGCCGGGCTGCAGGACGTTTACCACGAGCAGGCCAATGAGGAGGGCGAGGGTGGAGACGATCTCGAAGTAGATGAGGGTTTTGGCGCCGACGCGACCGAGGCGCTTGAGATCGTTCATGGAGGCGATGCCGTGGACGACGGTGCAGAAGATGATGGGGGCGATCATCATCTTGACGAGGTTGATGAAGCCGTCGCCAAGGGGTTTGAGGGATTTGCCGAAGGCGGGATAAAGTTTGCCGACGACGATGCCGAGGATGACGGCGAGGATGACCTGGATGTAGAGGATGCGATACCAGGGTTTGCGTGGAACGGGTGGGGGCATGGGCGTGATGATTTCGGGCGGGAGACCGGGAAAGGGGAAGCTCAAAGCTCAAAGCTCAAAGCTCAAAGTTTTGGTGGCGTAGTGTGGGGTTACATGCGGCAGATGAGCAGTTCGCGTTCGTAGATGAATTCCTTGGGGAGATGGGTGTGGAGGTCGAGGAAGAGGTTTTCGTGGTCGATGATTTCGCGACGCCATTCACCGCGGTCGAAGCGCTGGACTTCCTCGAACTTCTCGCGTGGCAGGTCGAGGCCGGTCCAGTCGAGGTCTTCGTAGCGGGGCATCCAGCCGACGGGGGTTTCCTTCGCGAGGGCGCGGCCACGGGAGCGGCCGACGATCCATTGGAGGACACGGAGGTTTTCGCTGAAGCCGGGCCAGAGATAATGGCCTTTGGCGTCTTTGCGGAACCAGTTCACGTGGAAGATGCGCGGGGATTCAGAGAGCGAGCGTTGCAAGGAAATCCAGTGGCGGAAGTAGTCGCCCATGTTGTAACCGCAGAAGGGCAGCATGGCCATGGGATCGCGCCGGACTTTGCCGACGGTGCCGGCGGCAGCAGCGGTGGTCTCGCTGCCCATGGTGGCGCCGAGGTAAACGCCGGTGCTCCAGTTGAAGGACTGGTACACGAGGGGCATGGTGGTGGCGCGGCGGCCGCCGAAGATGATGGCGGCGAGCGGCACGCCCTCGGGTTTCTCCCAGTCCGGATCGATGGCGGGGCATTGGTCGGCGGGGGCAGTGAAGCGGGCGTTGGGATGGGCGGCCGTGGTGCCTTTTTCGCGGGCGATTTCCGGGGTCCAGACGTTACCCTGCCAGTCGATGGCCCGGGCGGGTGGTTCAGCCGTCATGCCTTCCCACCAGACGCCGCCGTCGGGGGTGAGGGCGACGTTGGTGAAGATGGTGTTTTTCGCGAGGGTGGCCATGGCGTTCGGGTTGGTTTCGAGGCTGGTGCCGGGCGCGACGCCGAAGCAGCCGGTTTCGGGATTGATGGCGTGCAGACGACCATCGCGGCCGGGACGGATCCAGGCGATGTCGTCATGGACGGTCCGGACCTTCCAGCCGAGGTCGGCGAACGGTTTGGGGGGGATGAGCATGGCGAGGTTGGTCTTGCCGCAGGCGCTGGGAAAGGCGGCGGCAACGTAGGTCTTTTCGCCCTGCGGGTTCTGGATGCCCAGGATGAGCATGTGTTCGGCCAGCCAGCCTTCGTCGCGGGCCATGACGGAGGCGATGCGGAGGGCAAAGCATTTTTTGCCGAGGAGGGCGTTACCGCCGTAGCCGGAACCGTAACTCCAGATTTCCCGCGTCTCGGGGAAGTGGACGATGTATTTCTCCTTGTTGCAGGGCCACGGGACGTCCTGGTCGCCGCGATTGAGGGGCGCGCCGACGGTGTGCATGCAGGGGACGACGCGGCGCGTTGATTGGTCGATGGCCTGAAAGACCTTGCGGCCGATGCGCGCCATGATGCGCATGTTAACCACGGCGTAGGGGGAGTCGGTCAGTTGCACGCCAATCTGGGACAGGGGCGAGTCGATGGGGCCCATGCTGAAGGCGAGCACGTACATGGTGCGGCCTTTCATGCAGCCGTGGAACAGGGTGCGGAGTTTCTGCTTCATCTCGAGGGGATGGACCCAGTTGTTGGTGGGGCCGGCGGCGTCGCGGGATTGACTGCAGATGAAGGTGCGTTCCTCGATGCGGGCGACGTCGCTGGCATCGGAGCGGGCGAGAAAGCAACCGGGCCAGCGTTTGGGGTCGAGGCGGATGAACGTGCCGGCCGCCACCATCTGGTCGCACAAGGCGTCGTATTCGGCCTTGGAGCCATCGACCCAATGGATGCGGGCGGGTTTGCACAGGGCGGCCATCTTTTTGACCCAGCGGCGGAGGTGGATGTTGTTGCTGAGCGGTCGGATGTTCAGACGGGAGGTTTTGGGCATAGGCGATGTCACTTGCGGCACGGCGGAAGTCGAACATCCGGCGGCGGTTTTGTCGCGTGCGAAGTGGGGGCGAATCTTCGAGGAGGCTGCGGGAGAGGTTCCGGGCGCGCGGGAGGACTTGCCGAACTTTTACCCCGGGGATGCCACTTGACTCCAACGCCTAATGCGGCGAACTTTCTGGTGTCGTGCTGGGGGCGTACTGGTTTCGACTAGGTAGCCATATCAGCGGCGGCATGCCGAGGATGGTTCGTTGGCCTCGTAAAAAATCGGACCAAAAAGTAACTGCTAACGAAGAATTAGCCCTCGCGGCCTAAGTGCTGCGACGTTCACTGGTTGACACCTGCTAAGCTGGCTGAACGCAACAGCAGGTTAGGCGAAACGCGGAGACTGCGCGCGGTGCGCCGAAACTATTTCATGCAGACTAAGCTGACGGATTCGAGTCGGGACGCTATCCGGCAGCTGAAACTCGCTCCCGACTAAGCATGTAGTCGCTTCTGGTTTGATTGCCAAGGACGCGGGTTCAACTCCCGCCGCCTCCACCACTTTTTATTAGGGTTTGTCAGCAGTCGCAGACTTTTGGTGACAGTTGGGGGGCTGCACGAAACCGCGAACTCCAATCGAGGCATCTACATTCTCCCCCGCGTCAATTCCTGCTCAACCTCGGGCAAGCCTGCGCCTTCACCCGGGCTGTAAACGGCTCCCGTTACCCCTCCGTTTCACCGTCGCAAATCATGACTACCTGCGCCGAGTAAGCCTGCACACCCATGGTAAACCGCTCGATACGCAGCCCCCGCGCATCAACCTCGATGGTCAGATGCTTCCTGCCCTTGTAGGTGCCCAGAATCTGGCCGAAGAGCTTGCGCGAGACCACGCACTGGCCGTCCTCGAAAACGAGCCCCTCCGGCCCCGCCACCACGCCGTTGGACTCCACAAACACCCGGGCCGCACGGGCGAACAGCCGCAGCTTCGGGTCGCTCTTCGTCTGCGGCGGCGACTTCTTCCCCACCTGCTTCACCATCTGCACCAACCCCGGCCGATCAACGGTGAATTTCAT
>CAZUUP010000224.1:1447-8792 GCA_964623105.1 uncultured Akkermansia sp. | reverse complement strand
CGAAAGCCCATCGCCTTCGCCCCGCGCACGGCGGCGCCGAGGTCCGCGGGCGTGACTTCCATATTGATGTAACGCCAGTGCAGCCCGTGGTGCGCAAACGCAGCCTCGATCATCGCAACGGTGGGATTGCCCGCAGCGCCCTGCGACATCGAGCCGGTGAGTTCGTGGACAAAATTGCCTTTGCTCATGGTGGGGGTGCGTTACTTGAGTTCCGGATCCTTCATCGCGTCAGCCTTGCGGTAGAGGCTTGTGGGAATGAGCATTTGCGCCGGCAGCGTCTCGCCTTTCGAGTGACGGACGATCGCATCCACAATCTGCACGCCCATCTTGTCCGGAAACTGAATCGGGTCGGCGTAGATTTTCCCGTCCTTGATCGCCTGCTTGCCCTCCGGCTGCCCGTCAAAACCGACGATCACCACCTGCTGCGCCTTGCCCGCCTTTTCCAGCGCAGCCCGCGCGCCGAGCGCGGCAGGATCGTTGATGGCGAAAATGCCGCGCAAATCCGAGTGCGCCTGGAGCGCATCCTCGGCCGCCTTGAATCCCACGTCCTTCGCACCGCCGCTCTCCAGTTCGGTGACAATGTCGATCTTCGCCTTGCCGCTCGCATTGTGCGCGTCGATCACCTCGCGAAAACCCTTCACGCGAAGCTGGCACGACTCGGCCTGCTTGAAATGCAGCACGGCAACCTTTCCACCCGCCTCCCCCAGCGCCTCGATCATCGCCTTCGCACCCTCCTTGCCGCCGCCGTAATTGTCCGTCGCGATCTGCGTCACGATTTTCACGCCCGGCTCATTGCACGGGATGTCCACGGTAAAGACCGGGATCCCCGCCGCATTCGCCTCCTGAATCACCGGGATGATCGACTTCGAATCGCACGGACTCAGCACGATGGCGCTGACCTTCTTCACGATGAAGTCCTTGATCTGGTTGCCCTGCTTCGCCACGTCCTTGTCGCCACTCACGACGATGGCGTCATAGCCGCGCTTTTTGCCCTCGGCAGTGATGTTGTCACCGATGACTTTGAAGAACGGATTATCGAGCGTGAGCAGCGAGACGCCGATGGTGCCCTTGCCCTTGGCAGTCGAAGACGGCGGCGGAGCGCCGGACGGCTGAACGGGCTTGTCACATCCGACGAGCAGCCAAAAAGCACAGGCGAGGAGGTACATGACGGGAGTTTTCATGATGTAGAGAAGATGTTGATGCTGGATTTCAGTCGGAACTGGTGAGCTTCGGCAGTTCATGGGAGCGGCCTGAATTATGCCGTGATCGCCCCTTTCATGGCCAGATGGATTTGCGCCGGCATCACTTTTCACGCGCGAGTGACATCCCGACGATCCGCATCGCGGCAGCAGGCGGGCATTGGGCTGGGCTTGCGGGGTTCAGGCGAGGGGTTGTCATCGGCGTGGATTTTACAGCGCGTGCAGCCGGGGGGCTTACGTCCGCTTTGCGGCGATTCCATTGGCCGGAGGTCGCCTTGCACTTGAGCGATGCTGAAGCGACAGGTGTTGAGAAGCGAAAGGCGGACGTCCTCCCAGCCTTTATTATCCTGCACCGTCACGCCGCGGCCGCAAACCCAAGGCGGAACTGTTGCAGGCGGCTATAATGACAGCTTGCGAAGTTGGAAACAGCAGTCCTCAAACCGGCCCCCACGTGCGGACGGATCGCCGCCCTTCAACTGCGGCGCCACGCAAGCAACCTCGTCATGATGTCCTTAACCTTCGAGGTGAGGCGGGTGCGATTGTATTGATCACCCACTTTGCGAATCGCTTCTGCCCGGGTCGGATAGGGGTGAACGGTGGCGGCAATCCTGCCGAGGCCGATATTGTTGGTCATCGCAAGCGTTAGCTCGGAGATCATATCGCCGGCATGTTCCGCAACGATGGTGGCTCCCACGATTTCATCGGTGCCCTTCCTCACATGCACTCGCACAAAGCCCGCAGTCTGACCGTCGAGGATGGCGCGGTCCACTTCGCTGAAAGGTTGCGTGAAGGTGGTGATCTTGATGCCTCTTTCCTCGGCATCCTTTTCATACAGGCCGACATGAGCAAGCTCCGGCGAGGTGTACGTGGCCCAGGGAATCGTGAGCGCGCTGAACCTCTTACGCCCAAAAAACAGCGCGTTCTGAATGACAATGCGGGCCTGGAAATCCGCGCTGTGGGTGAACTGATACGGTGAGCAGATGTCGCCGCAGGCAAAGATGCGCCGGTTGGCCGTGCGAAGGCGGTCGTCCACCTTCACGCCATTGCGATCATGCCGCACGCCCACGGCTTCCAGGTTTAGACCTTCGACATTGGGTGCACGGCCCACAGCGACGAGCAGCCTGTCCACGGCGAGGTTGCAGCTCTGACCGTGGGATTCGACGATGAGGCGCACGAGACCGCCATCGCCTTTGAAGATTTTCAAATCTCTGCCGCAGCACAACAACTTCACCCCATCCCGCTTCATGCGCTCGAGCACGATGGCCGAGGCATCCGCGTCTTCCCTCGGCAGGATGCCATGCATGGCCTCAATCACGAAGACCTCGCTGCCAAGACGGGCGAAGCTTTGGGCCATCTCGCAACCGATCGGGCCTGCGCCGATGACCGCGAGGCGTCTGGGCAGCTCGGTCAGGCTGAAGACCGTCTCGTTGGTGAGATAGGGCACATCCTGCAAACCCTGGATCGGCGGGACAGAGGCTCGTGATCCGGTGGCGATGACGGCGGTGTGATATTTCAATTCCGAATCGCCCACCATGACGCGGCCATCGCCGGAGAAGCTGGCCTGCCCGAAAAACACATCAACACCCAGCGCCGCAAAACGCTTTGCCGAATCATGCCTGCTGATGCCGGCGCGCAGCTTCCTCATGCGCTGCATGGCGGCACCAAAGTCCACCTTGGCGTCCGAGACCGTGATGCCAAACTCCGGGCCATCGCGCAGCGCGGCGGCCTGGCGCGCCGCACTGATGATACCCTTGCTCGGCACGCAGCCGAAGTTCAGGCAGTCGCCCCCCAGGAGACGCCGCTCCACCAGCGCCACTTTGGCGCCCAACCCCGCCGCACCCGCAGCGGTGACGAGTCCCGCGGTTCCTCCGCCGATCACGACCAGGTTGTACCGGACAGCGGGCGTCGGGTTCGTCCAGTCAGCGGGATGGACATGATTGATCAGCGCGGTGTTATGCTCGTCAGCGGGCAGGACTTGATGGTCGGGTGGAATCATTTTCCGTCTCGGTTAGCCACCGGGCAGGCATCGTTAACTACAGGTTCACCCAGGCCCACCGCGTGGCAAGCTGTTCCAGTGGCAGCACGCAAGGGTAAAGGCGCAATCGCAACCGATGCCGTCCCGTGGCACGCAACATCCCGACGACCCGCCAGCAGCGCACCATGACCATGATGGCTTCATCGGTGATGACCGCGCGAACCATTGGACGATTGTGCGCAATTGGCGCACGAGTTGCACGCCTTCACGATGGATCAGTCGCGACGACGCCCGGTGCGCGAAAGTAGGAACGCCGAAGAAACCATCGTCGCTTGTCACGCGGATGACGACATCTGGAAAGGCGCCCGATAAGGGGATTTACGATGCCTGCACCGACCATGATTCATCGCCCAACCCAAAGCAGACCCCGCCGCCATCCACTTCGCGCCGCCAGTCCCCGGCTCACGCGCCGGCCAGGATTGCCTTCTCCCCTCAGCACGAACTCGTGCCGGAAGATCCCAGACGCGCACTCTATGTTCACCGCCGCCTTCCTCCCGGATCATACTTGCAACGATCTCCCGGCAACGACAACGGCCCGGACGCAACCATCGCAGCGCCGGATCATACGTCGTTGCGAAGCCGCCGCGCCGCCCCGCTGACGTGCGGGATGAAACTCGCCATCCTCTCGCCCGCTTGAAATACCCAATTGAACGCGATGCGGGCGACGTGGCCAATGTAACTCACGGCTCCGGATCTCCCGCCGTGGAAGGCGGCGCGAGCCCGGCTTCGTCAACGGCCATTTTTGCCATCTTGGCGACGTAGTAAGTCACCGCAATGGTCGCGGCGAGACCCACTCCGTACAGGGTCCATTCCAACGGTGTCTTCCCGTCTGCCCCCACACCGACACGGGCAAGTGAACCGAGATAGACATACAGGAAGGTGCCCGGGAGCATGGCAATCCACGAGGCGAGGACGTAGTGGGTGAACTTCACCGACGTGAGGCCGAAGGCGTAGTTCAACAGGGTGAAAGGGAGGATGGGCGACAGTCGTGCCAGCGCCACGATCTTCCAGCCTTGCTTGCTCAAGGCCCGATCCAGCGCGGCAAAAGAGCGGTTTCTGGCGATCTTCGCCGCGATGGCATCCCGCGCGAGAAAGCGACCGACGAGAAACGCGGCTGCAGCTCCCGCGGTGGAGGCCAGCGAAACGATTCCGACACCATTCACAACGCCAAACAGGGTCCCTGCGGCCAAAGTGAGCGCCGAACCCGGAACCATCATCACGGTGGCGATGATGTAACACGCGATGAACAGCACCGGTCCCCACGGACCAAGCCCTTCCACCCGGATGATGGCCGTGTTTAGCCACACCTGAGGCTCGCCAAAGATGAAGGCGGCGACGACTGACAGCAAGGAGGAGACAAGTACGACGCGTTTCCCGCGTGCCGGCGATGAGTGGGAATTAGCGGGCATGTTCGAGGCGGCAAACCACACCTTGTTCAACGCACAACTGTGGTTGATGTATTCGATGGTCGGGATCCCGCCCAAGAGTTCCGCCCGGTCCCCCGCTTTGAAAACGAGGCCCATGTCCTCCCGGCGGCGACAACCAAAGCCTTCACCGACTTCATCGATGCAGCCGCCAAGGTGCGCAACCGTCCTCGCCCGCTTCCGCAGGAAGGCATAACAATCTGAGGTCCGAACCGGGCAGGTAAAGCTGGGCGGGAGTGTTTCAGCAGAATTGCGAAAAGGTGGTTCGAAGGGCGCAAAAAAAACGCGTTAGTTTTCGCTAGGGGCGGCAGCCGGGCTTCGCAGGGAAACGTCGAGCGGATGGAGAAGATTCGTGCCGCCTACGCGAAGTATGGCGCGGCGAACGACGACAAGAAGGCCCTGAGCTATGGGCAGGTCCAACAACGCGGCGATCAAGCCGGCTTCAATGACGTCGGCTGGGACATCTGGCCGGGCAACTACTCGCGGTTGCTCGATCAGATCGATCCGGATGCCACCTCCGTCCCGCTGTGGCGCGTCGGTGGTCCCATCACGCCGACGTCCCCCATCTATTCCCGTTTTGCGCGCGGCTTCGAGCACGCCTCCGGCAAAGACGCGATGTATTTCAAACTGCACGACGGCTTCTCGCAGGACGCCAAGCCCAAGGTCATGTCGATCACCGTTGTCTGGTATGACGCGCAGGCAGGCTCCTCGTGGAAGTTGGACTACGATGGCGGCGGCCGGACTATGAAGTCTGCGCTGACAGTCACCGGCAAAGGCGACAAGAAATGGCACCACGAAACCGTTACTTTGCGCGACGCGGTCTTCCGCCACGGCGGAACGAAAGCTGCCGACCTCGCGCTCGTGAACACGGATGCCAAGGACGATATCTTCAGCCTCATCGAAGTCCACCGCGGCGAGCCGGAACTCCCGGCGCTGCGCCCTCCCACCGAATATCGCGTCGTCCCCGGCTACGGCAAAGGCACCAAGTATGGACCGGACGACAAGGGGCAAAGCAAAGAGGACAACAGGCAGAAATGAGAGAACGCTGCGGACATCGATTGGTTATCACCCTATTCCCACTTCAACCGCAGAAACTCCGGCGCGAGCCCTTTCCAGAGCGGGGCCTGGCTTGCGGCGGCGCCTTTGGCGACGTAATGGGCGCAGAGGCCGAGTTGATCGATCTCTGCCCACGTTTTGGGCGGGCCGTCGGATGAAGTGAAGTCCTTCAGTTCAAGCGTGAGGGTTTGCGGGGTGTCGGAGCCTTGGATCTCGCGCTGGCAGACGAAGGTGCGACGCGGGCCGCGGTAGCTGCGCCATTCGTTTTGCTGGAGCACGATGCTGAAACGATTCGTCTGCGGCATCTTGAGGGTGAGCGCGAGCTTCGCACTGTCGGGGGCGCGGTAGAGCGGGTCGGTGACTTTGCGCGTCCAAGTTTGCTGATGGGTGAGATTGCCTGCGTTGAGCTGATACCAGTCACGCAGGCCGTGCGCGAAGTCGTCGATGAGGGTGCTGGGCTTCGCGGTGAGTTTGGGATCGGCTTGCTTCACTTCCGCAGCGCTGTGCGAGTGCAGCAGGCTGCTGATGCAGACTTCGGTCACTGCTTTCGTGTTGCCGGGGATGGCGGCGAGCGATTCGGGCTTGGGCAGGGTGTGATACACATTCGCGAAGGCGAAGAGCGGCAGGTCGTGCGTGTGCAACGGGAGTTTCGCGATGAAACTGTCGCCCTCGCGCGTGACCTCGGCGCTGCGCCAGAAGCGGGCGCGCGGATCAGGATCGACGCTATAGAAGATCTCGACGCGGGCCACGGGCAGCGTTTTCGCGTCGGGGGTGACGCGCAGGATCGGCACGTCGTTGTTGGATTTCAGTCGGAGTTCGCTCTGCGGTGTGTCGGGCAAGGCGGGGCCGCCTTTGAGGTAATGATCCATCCACAGCGGCATAGCGACGGCGACTTCGGGTGTGAGGCGGTGATTCAGATGCGGGCTCCAACTGTAGCGCGTCGGCTGGTTTTTGATGAGGGCGTTGGTGCGATACACGTCGTCCATCCAGCCGTGAAAATCGTTCGTGCCGCTGCGATGCAGCACGGGGCATTGGATGCGCGGCGCGTAGCTCTCGAAGCTGAGTGTGCGCTTGAATAGTTCGATGTCGCCTTTGACCTGTTCCGGTTGCGCCACACCGCCAGGGAACTGATGCGGCTGCCAGCGCCAGCCCGAGCCCCCGACCGCAGGCACGGCGGCCTTTACGCGATTATCGCTGCCCGCGACATACATCGTGAGATTGCCGCCCATGGAGAAGCCATGCACGCCGAGCCGCTGCGGATCGACCTCGGGCTGTCGTTCGAGAAAGGTGAGCCCGCGACGACAGCCGAGTGTGAGCAGATACCAGTTGTTGTTCTTCGGGTGCTCGCGGTCCTCGAAGAACTGCTTCGGCCCCGGCAGCATCGAGTTGTAGCCCGGCACATTGAGCTGCGAAGGATCGACCGCGCCCCAGTCCGTGTTCGGCTCGCCGGGCTGCGCGCCTTCGGGCGAATTGAAGGGCGCTTTGCCAGTGCCGTTGCCGCCCCAGTTCACCGACAGCGCCGCATAGCCGCGCCCGACGAGCAATTTCACCTCGCTCAACGACGCCCGCTGCCCGCCGCCGTGAATGTGCATCACCGCCGGCAGCTTTCCCTTCGCGCCATCGGGAAAACC
>CAZUUP010000224.1:0-1347 GCA_964623105.1 uncultured Akkermansia sp. | reverse complement strand
AGAAGAATGATTCGTGATCGGAGTTATCGCACGAGTAATGCGTCCGCCTTCGCGCACTCGCCTGCTTGAAAGAGTGAAGCGAGATCCGGCATATCGCTGAGCTTGCGGTGTTCGATCTTCGTGTCGGCCTTGTCGGCGGGGATGGCGTAGCCGAGGAGTTGCCAGGATTTGGTGCGCGTCTGGTGGGTGAGGTATTGGTGGCGGTTTTCGAGCTTCGCGTGTTTTTCGTGGCCGGCGGGATACGGATTCGCGAAGGGCAGTTTGCGGGATTGCAGTGCGGGATCGGTGGTGAGGATGTATTGTCCGGTGCCGCCGTCTTGCAGGAGGAAAACTGGCTTGGAGTGCTTCACGGGACGCGAGTAAAGCTGGCAGACGGGCTGCGCATCGGGCGCGGGCTTTTCGAGCGTGGGTTGCGGCGGGGCTTTGTCGGCGCGCTTGACATAGAGCGGCAGCAGCGGCGTGTCGGCCTCCTTGAACTCGACGGGATGCAGATCGGTGAAGGACTCGAGCTTGCGGGCTGCTTCCGCCACTTCCTGAAGCGTGCCGATGGCCATGTAGGTGCGGCGGAAGAAACAGTCGCCGGGTCTGATGATGACTCGGTTATCCATGTTGATGACGGTGTAGTCGCGCTCGCCGCCGCGTGAATCGCCTGCGCCATACACGGTGGCGGAGCGCTGCCAGTGCGGCTTGCCGGTGTGCCTGAGCTTGCGCTGCTCGATCCAATACGGATCGCGGCCGAAAACGAGACCCAGCGCGTAGGACGAGGGATTCGCGGCGTTCTGCGTGGCCGCGGCCCAGCCGCCGGTGTCGATGATGTTTCCATACGCATCCTTGGACCCGATGTTGAACGGCGTGTGGAAGCGATAGCTGCCATCGGGATTCGACAGCACCAGCTCCGGAAACACGGAGGTGCGCACGCCGCCCCACATCGTGGCGCAGGTGTTGTAGGTGAAGGTGCCGAAGTTGTAGCACAGGTGATGCAGCTCGATGACCCCGCCACCGATGTCGCGGAACTGCACGACGAAGATCACGTCGCTGCGATTGACGCTGATGGTGGGGCAGAGGCCCCAGTTGATCATCGTGTAAGTGCGGGCCTTTTCATCCCAACCGGAGGCGAGCAGCGGGCAGTAGAAAGGTTTGTCGGGTGTGTGCTGTTGCTTGCGGCCCACATACAGCCCGGATTGATGGACGAAAGAGTTCACCTCGTCGCGAATGGCACCGGGACCTTTGTCTAGATCGTAGTCCACCGCTTCATCGCTGAAGAGCACCATCTGCCACGTCTCGTCATTAAAGGGCGACATCAGCCGCTGCGGCGGCATCGCCTCGCCAAAAGAACTGACGATGGAG
>CAZUUP010000223.1:0-8802 GCA_964623105.1 uncultured Akkermansia sp. | reverse complement strand
CGCCTCCAGTTCAAAACTCCAATAAATCCGCAGTTTCCGAGTGTTGGCGGGGGGAAAATGCTAACACCACTGCCAACAAATCCACCCATTTTCACCTTTGCTAACCCATGCTCGGCGGCGAGGGGTTTTGGATCGATGCGGACAAGTAGGACATGCCCTCCGTAAACCGGCCCAAGGGCATCGATCCGCACCTCGGTTCCTGCCGTTACCGGCGGACGGGTCACGTGCTTACGCCAGAATCTCGCGCACCACTTTGCCATGCACATCGGTCAGGCGAAAGTCGCGGCCGGCGTGACGGTAGGTGAGGCGTTCGTGGTCGAGGCCAAGAAGGTGGAGAATCGTGGCGTGGAGGTCGTGGACGTGGACCTTGTCCTGAACGGCAGCGAAGCCCGCGTCGTCGGTCGCCCCATGGACGCACCCGCCCTTGATGCCGCCGCCGGCGAGCCACACGGTGAAGCCATGGCGGTTGTGGTCGCGGCCCGGCGTGGTGGTGGGATGGGGCAGTTCGGAGGTCGGGGTGCGCCCGAATTCACCACCCCAGAGAACCAGCGTTTCATCGAGCAACCCGCGTTGCTTGAGGTCGTCGAGGAATGCCGCGATCGGTCGGTCCACCTCGGCGCACATTTTCGGGAGGCGTTGTTCGATTTCGCCGTGGTGATCCCAGGGAAAACCCGCGCCGTACCACGCCTGGACGACGCGCACGCCGCGTTCGAGCAGGCGGCGGGTGAGGATGAGTTGCCGCGCCTGCGGGCCGGGTCCATAGGCGTCGAGCACGCTCTGCGGTTCGCGCGCGAGGTCGAAGGCGTCGGTGGCTTCGACCTGCATGCGGAAGGCCTGCTCGAAGCTCTGGATGCGCGATTCGAGGCGGCCTTCGTCGGCGCGCGTTTGCTGGTGCAAGCGGTTGAGGCGGCCGAGCAGATCGAGCTGCGCCCGTTGTTCGGCGGGCGCGACGCGGCGGTTGCGGATGTTCTCGATGAGGCGCTCGACGTCCTCGAACTTGGTGTTCACGAAGGTTCCCTGATACGTGCCGGGAAGAAATGCCGACTGCCAGTTTTGCGTTTCGTTCAGGGGATAGCCGTCGGGACAAAGCGCGATGAAACCGGGCAGGTCACGGTTCTCGGAGCCGAGGCCGTACGTCAACCACGAACCAAGGCTGGGCCGGCTCAGGCGTGCCGCGCCGGTGTTCATGAACATGATGCCGCCGTCGTGCGAGATGTCGTCGGCGTGCAGCGAGCGCACCACGCAAAGGTCGTCGATTCGCCGGGCTATCTCGGGAAACAGCTCGCTGACCTCGATGCCGCTGCGACCGTGGCGTTGGAATTGATGCTTCGAAGCAAAGGCCGGACTGCCGCTGGCTTGTGCGTCGCGCGCGGCGGCGATGATGTCGCGGGGGATGGGCTTGCCGTGAAGCTTCGCGAGCAGCGGCTTGGGATCAAACGTGTCCACCTGCGACGGCCCGCCGTTGGCGAACAGATGCACGAAGCGCCTCGCCTTGGGCGGGAAGTGGGGCGCGCGCGGGGCCAGCGGCGGTTCGCCGACGGCGGCGGCGCGGAGCGGTTGCGGCGCTCCGAGAAGTTGCGCCAGCGCCAGCGCACCAATGCCCGCGCCACTGCGGGTCAGCATCTGGCGGCGGGTCATGGGCGGAAACGCCGGATGAGCGGGTGAGGCGGGCATGGTTTTGGAATAGATTAGCGGATGGCTGGAATCAGTCGAGGAACATGAATTCGTTGGCTTCGAGGAGGACGTGGGCGAGGCGGTCCCAAGGATCGAATGCGCGCTCGGGCTTGGCGGTGGCCGGGGCCTTGAAGTCTTTGGCGGCGTCCCAGATGAGCTTTTCATTCGCGTTCGGGTGGGTCGCGGAGGGATCGAGGCGGATGACGGGTGCCCAGGTGAAGTTGGCGTGCTGGTCGCGGCCGCGGGCGTCCACGACGAAGTCGATGGTGTCGTCTTGTTCGACGGGCACATCGTTGACTTCGGTGGTTTCCTCGGTGCCGTGGACGATCCATTCGCCGAGCTTGCCGCGGCGGCTGGAGACGATGCGGGCGCGCACGCCGTCGCCGAGCGGCTGGGTCGAGTTGAGTTGAATCGAGAGCTGGCCGGTGATCGAGAGGCGCGCGGAGCGGGGCACGATCCAACGGCGGATGGTGGCCAGTTCGCTGCTGGGTCCGGCGAAGCCGCCGCGCGCGTTCAGGCTGGCGCGGCCGAGCACGGGATCGATCTCGAGCGGCCCGCCTTTCCATTGATTGCCGGCGACAAAGGGGAACGGCTCGAAGTTCGTGACGCGTTGCCGGTCCTCGTCGTAGGTGCCCCAGCCGTAGCGCCAGAGATCTGGGGCGGCGTTGGTGGCGACCTTGGTGAGGGCCTTCTCCGGGATGTTCGGCGTGGGGTTGGTCGCGATGTTGGTCGCGACGTTCGCGGACGCTCCCAAGGCCGCCTGCGATTGGATGAACTCCAGACCGAGCGTGCGCTCGGCCGCGCTGGGATTGCGGCCGAGGATCAAGCGATAGAGCTGGTCGAGGCGCGCGGCGGAATCGCTGGAATTAGTGGTTGCGAAAGTTTGTGCCGAACTCGCCGGAACGAGTAGCGCGTCCGTCCCCCTCTCCCCGCGAGGCACGAGCGGCGCGAGGGTTGGGGAGAGGGGAATTCCCGTCCCGTCGGCCCTCCTTACCCCGGCCCTCTCCTCCCTCGGCGGGAGGAGAGGGAGACCAAGGCCACCGTGCGCATGGCATGAACTATCGCAAAGATGGGTGTTCGCGGTGGCCGAGCGGTGCGCGACGTGGGCGGCCTGTTCCATGACGAAGCCGTTGTTCATCAGGTAGAGCGCCTGTTGCGCAACGATGGTTTCGTGGCGCTCGGCGACGTGGGCGTCGGCGCCGGGGAAATCGAAGTAGCGGTAGAAACCGGGAAGCGTCACGCGGTCCACGGTGCCGAACACGGTGCGGCGGCGGACATTGTTTTTCGTGAGGTCAACCGGCGGCCCGCCAAGCTTCGGATCAAGCCGGCCCGCGACGGCGAGGAGCGAGTCGCGCAGCTCCTCGAAGCCGAGGCGATGGCGGTTCATGCGCCAGAGCATGCGGTTGTCGGGGTCGGCGGCGCGCGCCGCGGGGTTGTCGGCGCTGGACTGCTGCCAGGTGGCGGAGAGGAGAATCTGGCGGTGCAATTGTTTGAGCGACCAGCCTTGCGCGATGAACTGCGCGGCCAGCCAGTCGAGCAGTTCGGGATGCGTCGGCGCTTCGCCGCGCAGGCCGAAGTCGCTCGGCGTGCGGACCAAGCCCGCGCCGAAATGCCATTGCCAGACGCGGTTGACGAGCACGCGCACGGTGAGCGGATTCGCGGGATCGACGATGGCCTGCGCCAGTTCGGCGCGGCCGTGGCCGGGCGTGAACGGGCGCGCCGCCTCGGGCGCGAGCACTTTCAGAAATCCACCGTGGGCCGGCTCGCCGGGAATGTTCGGATTGCCGCGCACGAACACTCGTTGCGCATAACCGCGCCCGGAATCGCTCAAGCTCATGGCGCGCGGCGCGACGCCGGGCGATTCGAGATACTGGCGCGCGAGCTTGCGCTCCTTGTTGCGTAGTTCGTCGAGGTCCTTCTGCGTGAGGTAATCCACGACGTCCTCGGGCGCGACGCGCAGGGGCGAATCCGCGGTCGTGACGACCAGCCGGATCGCGATTTGGCCGGCATCGGGAAACGGCTCGGTTTGGGAGCGGACGAGCAATTCACCGTAGCGTTTGGCGACCTCGGCGAGCGACGCGGGCGGCGTGGCGAAGGCGCTCGTGACCGCCGCGTTGCCCGACGCCTTGCGTGCCTGTTCGGTGACCTGTGCGACCTGGTTGGTGAAGTCCTTGTCGGCCACGGCGGCGAACACGCGCCACGCCGCGAACACACGCTCCTGCGGCGGCGAGAGGCGTTGGAGAAAATCCATCCAACGCCGCAGGACGCGCTCGCTGAGCTGTTTCGATTTCGCGAGCGACTTCAACTTGCTGTCGCTCGTCGTCTCGGCCTCGCGGGCGGCGAGCAGGTAGGCGGCGATTTTTTCCGGCGAGCGCAGTTCGGCGGCCAGCGCGGTTTTGCGCTGCTGGAGAAACTCGTTGATCTCGGTCACCAACGGCACGGCCTCATGCTGGTAAGTGAGGAACAGGTCCGCGCGCTCGGGGAGCGAGGCGAGCTTGCCGAGCAGCGTGCGGCGCAGCTCGACGAGGCGCTTCATTTCGTCGGTGGAGAGGAACTGGCTCAGCTCATTCACCGGCACCTGCACCGGGCTGTCGTTGCCGCGCAGGACTTGGCGCAGCGCCTCCTGCTCGACGTCGCCCGCGCTTTCCGGCGCGTCTAATTTGGTGAAGAGCGCTACGTAGCGGCCGGCCAGTTCGGCGAGCGTTTTCGGCACCGGCGTGAGCAGCGGCGCGACGTGACGGTTCAATTTGCCGGCCCGCTCTTTTTCAATCACCGCCGCCGCGCGCGTGGCGAACTCGGCCTCGGGCAGCGCCGCCAGCGCGTGCCACGGCGCGAAGATCGGATGCGGATTGCGCGCGGTGTTTTTGAGGTAGCGCACCCAGCGCTGAAAAATGCGCTCGTCGAGGTTTTGCGCCTTGGCGAAGGCGCGGACTTCGTTGTCCTTCTTTTCCGACTGGCCCTCGGCGGCGAGAAGGTACTGCTGAAGTTTTTCGGGCGCGCGGAACTCGTTGCGCAGCGTCGTGATGCGCGTGGTGAGGAATTCCTCGATCGGCGCGCGCAGGGCGGCGATCTCGCGTTCCGTGCGGACTTCGGCGGGATGCGGCGCGATCTCGGGCAGCGCGGCGAGCGTGCCCGCGCCATCGACGGGCAGGCGCGCGGCGGCGAACAGGCCGTAGAGCGAGTAATAATCCTGCGTGCTGACGGGGTCGTACTTGTGGTCGTGACAACGCGCGCACTGCACCGAAACGCCGAGCAGGCCGCGCGTGACGACGTCGATCTGGTCGTCGATCACGTCCGGCAGCGTGCCGGTGAACCAGCGGCCGACGGTGAGAAAACCGAGCGCCGCCTGGTCCGCGGGCCGCCCGTGGAAATACTGGTCGGCGGCGAGTTGCAGCGTGACGAAGCGATCGTAGCGGAGGTCTTCATTGAGCGCGTTGATGACCCAGTCGCGATAGGTGTAGGCGAACGGCCAGCGTTTGTCCTCGCCCGCACCGACCCAGCGCGTGTCGCCGTAGCGCGCGACATCGAACCAATGCCGCGCCCAATGCACGCCGTATTGGCGCGATTGGAGCAGGCGTTCGACGACCTTGGCAAAAGCCCCGGGAGATTCGTCGGCGAGGAAGGCGTCGATCTCCTCGGGCGTGGGCGGCAGGCCGGTGAGCGTGTAAGTGGCGCGGCGCAGGAGCGTGGGTTTGTCGGCGGGCGGCGAAGGTGGGAGTTTTGCGGCGTTCAGTTTCGCGAGGACGAATTGATCAATGGGATTGCGCGGCCACGACGACGGCTCGACGGGCGGGGGCGTGGGCTTTTCCACGGGGCGGAGGCTCCAGAACTGCCGCGCTTTCGCGAGATCGAGGGCGGGCTTGAACGCCGGAGCAGCGCCGCTATCGCCGGGATAAGGCGCGCCGAGCTTCACCCACGCGACGAAATTCTGGACCTCATCGGCGGTGAGCTGGTCGGCGTCCTCGGGCGGCATTTGCAGGTCCTTGTTGACCCGGCGAATGGCGCGGATCAGCAGGCTGCCGCCGGGATCGCCGGGCAGCACCACGCGACCGGAGCGTCCGCCGGCGAGCAGCAGGTCGGCGCGGTCAAGGCGCAGCTTGCCCTCCTGCTTTTCGCTGCCGTGACACTTGAAACAACGGTTGATGAGGACGGGGCGGATTTTGTTTTCAAAAAATTCCGTCCCCGCGCGCGAAGGGTCGGCGGGATCGGCGGCCGGCAGCGACACGGCGGTCAAGGCGAGCCAGATTGGGGCGAAGCGAATGAAATCGGGCATCATGTGGCGCAGTGGCGAAGGTGATGTGGGGGAATGGACGTCCGGCCGGAGGTGTAATTCGCAGTCGGATTCGGTCCCGCGAGCCGCGGTTGCCGTGGATTGGAAATCACGGGGATGATCTTCATCGTTATCATGGCAGGGGCGTCGGGAGGTCCTGGCGGTGGGTCCGGGTGCGTGTCGTCAATCACCTGACCGCCGGTCGTGGGTTGGTGGGGGAGGACCGGGCCGAGGCTGGGCGGCGTGTTCGTTTTCCGGGGGTGTTTGAATTTCCGCGATGGCCCAGGCGGCGTGTTCGGCGATGAGGGGTTCAGAGTCGCGGGCGGCCTGTTCGAGAGCAGGGAGGGCGCCGGGATCGCGGGTGTTGCCGAGGGCGACGCAGACGTTGCGAAGGAGGCCGCGGCGTTTGGTGCGGAGGATGGGGGTGTCGGCGAAGCGCTGTTTGAATGCGGGTCCGTCGAGGGCGAGCAATTCGAGGAGATCGGGCGTGGCGAGATCAGGGCGGGCGTGGGGGCGGAGGAGGGAGGCGGCGCGGGCGAACCGGTTCCAGGGGCACGCGGCCAGGCAGTCGTCGCAACCGTAAATGCGGGTTCCCAGGGCGCGGCGAAATTCGATCGGGATGGGTCCTTTCAATTCGATGGTGTGGTAGGAGAGGCAGCGGCGGGCGTCGAGCTGGAACGGTGCGGTGATGGCTTGAGTGGGGCAGGCGGCGAGGCAGCGGGTGCAGGTGCCGCAGCGGTTTTTCTCGGGCGGATCGGGATCGAGTTCGAGGGTGGTCAGGATTTCGGCGAGGAAGAACCAGTTGCCGAGGGAACGGCTGATGAGGTTGGTGTGTTTGCCGACGAAGCCGAGGCCGGCCCGTTGGGCGAGGTCGCGCTCGAGGATGGGGCCGGTATCGACATACCAGAGCGAGCGGGTGCCGGGTCCGCCGAGTTCATCGAGGCACGCGGTCAGCCGACGGAGCGGTTCGGCGAGCAAGTCGTGGTAATCGGGGTAGCGCGCGTAGCGGGCGATGATGCCGCCGGGGGAGGGGCGGGAGGACGGAGGGACAGAGGGCGGGCGGGACGGGGAGAGGGAAGGGTGGCGAGAAGGCGGGATCGCGGGATCGCGGGAGGGCAGATGGGGATCGGATCCGGTTGTGGATCGAGCGGGCTCGACATCGAGGTCGGAGGGGCCGGCGTAGCTGATGGCGAGGCAGATGATCGAGCGGACACCGGGAAGAATCTGGGCGGGTTCCGTGCGCTTGTGAGCGTTGCGGGCGAGCCAGGCCATTTCGCCGTGCTGCCCGGTGGCGAGCCAGTGGGTAAGGTGGTGAGCCGAGCCGGGCGGTGCCGCCGTGGTGACGTGGCAGAGATCGAAGCCCAGTTCACGGGCACGCTGCTGGATTAAAGTCTTCATGGACCGATGGGATGGCTGTGGCCTGCGTGGAGAAACGCTTCGGAGACTTTGGCTGAAGGAATCATGCGAACCTGTCGGGCATCGGAACCGGAGCCGCCAATTGCCACCGGCTCATCTGCGGCACCGATCAATGCGCCGACGGCCGGCTGCGGTGGGCTCAGTGCCGCGCGTGGGGTTTGCCCTGGCTTTGCTGGAAGTGATGGATGATCTGGTGGGTGACCTCGCGTTGCCCCCGGAACTCGGTGTTTACGAGTACGTCGGCCTGTCGATAAAACGGTTCTCGAGCGGCGAGCAGCGTACGGATTTTTTCGAGCGGCTGGTCGCAGTTCAACAGGGGTCGGTGGGATTGGTGATGGGTGCGCTGCCAGATGGCCTCGGGTGAGGCCCACAGGCAGATGACCAGCGCGTGACGCTTGAGGCTGGCGAGATTGTCCGGATTGACGATCAGGCCGCCACCCGTGGCTATGACACAGCCGGTCCTGGCTTCGAACTCCCGGACGAGCGCGGACTCCAGCTGGCGAAAGACCGGTTCGCCGTCTTCCGCAAATATTCGGGTGATGGGTTTGCCCGCCCGTTTCTCGATCAACTCATCGGTATCCAGAAAGGTGAAACCGAGTTCTTCGGCCACATGCCGTCCGACGGTGGACTTGCCGGTGCCCATGAAACCGACGAGGGCAAGGTTGCGGATGGTGGGCGTTTCGTTCACAGCAGCGGGAATACCCGAAAATCTCCGAGCAGGCACGCCGATTCTGTTGCGGCCGAAGAAAGCGCCGGTGGCGATCCGGGCAGTCCGACGGCGGGATGCGCGCAGGAGGGACCTTTGGACGTTGCCACGGGGAAAATTATCCTTGCAAACCGGACCTTCTAACTTACGTTTAGAGGCCAGTCGGCTGGTTGGTAACGCGAGCGTAGCTCAGTCTGGTAGAGCATCACCTTGCCAAGGTGAATGTCGAGGGTTCGAATCCCTTCGCTCGCTCCAACTTGATAATCAAGGACTTACGGTTTCGGGAGGTCAAAGTTACAACAAATTCAACCGTGTCGGCCGTGTTCCTGCCCGTCCACCGATGTTTGAAATCCTCCCAATTCGTCGTCGCGATCAGCAGCCCCGACCTCGGTTTTCATCGAGCCCCTGAAACTTTCGGTTCGTTTCCCGGCCTGCGTCTCCGCCGAAATCTTTGCGATAACAACCTGATCGCAAGCCGCCGGCCCCCCTTTTCCTCAACGACGCTCCAGGATTCGATTTAAGGCGTTTTGATGGCGCGGTTGACATGGTGGGGCGGGCGCTTTCAGCGTCATTCGACCGTTCAGCTGTTTGCGGATGTCGGGTGTGTTTGCGGGTGTTGAAAACAGGGGAAAAGCGGCTGTGGATGCCGCAAAGCCCGGCGCTGGTCGAGGACGCGCAGGAGGCGGATAGGGGATTCCGCGGCCCCGGCGTTAGAGCGGTTCCATCAATGTCATAG
>CAZUUP010000222.1:0-8836 GCA_964623105.1 uncultured Akkermansia sp. | reverse complement strand
TAGTTGTCGTCGGCGTAGAGCCGCCAGGCCAGCAGCAGTTGCTTGTTGTTGTTCAAGCACTTGACGCCGTGGGCCTTGAGCTTGGCGGTGCCGAGCGCCGGCAGCAGCATCGCCGCGAGGATGCCGATGATGGCGATCACCACCAGCAGTTCGATCAAGGTAAAGCCGCCTGCCCGCGAAGGGGGCGCGGGTGAATGAACGAGGTTTTTCGGGCGCGATATGTTCAGCGCAGAACCATTACTGTGTTGCCGTGACATAAGAATCCGGGTTTACAAGTTGAACACATGGAATCTACCGGCGTTTCCGGATGGCGCGAGAGAATGTTTGTCCGGCAGCCAACCCCTTTTGGGGGTTGGTTTGCGAGGCTCGGCGATGTCGGCGACGAGACCAGCGGGTCTCACGGCACATCGGGGGCCCGGCCCGCCCCCTCACCCACAAATCCAGGATGATGCGCGGCACCTGAAGCAAAGCATCCTCCCCCGGGCGCTACGATTTCCCAAATATCTTGCGTCATCGGCTCTCTTCGCCGTGACCTTCCCGTGTCGCCCGCTGGCTTTCCCCGTGCCGCGCCGTTGTTACCGGCTATCGCGCTGGCTTCCGGCGCAGCGATCGTTGCGGGGCTCATCGAGGCGGTCGCCGGTGGCATTGTCACGGGGTTTGTCACCGGGTTGCTGGCGGAATCGCCCAGGCAAGTCGCAGAGCAGGCGGCGGATTTGAGATCGGTGGCGGCCGGCAACATCGTTTTGCTGACGCCGAAGATGTACGTTAATGGCGTTGATCGAGACGTGATTCCGCGCCGATCAAGAATCCGCGACGGGCGCGACTGGTGAAAACGGACCGGTTCCCTCGGGCGCCTTCCGTCGCGACCAGGCACACCGGCCGCTTCTGCGCGAGAAACTGGCACAAATGCGCCCCGGGGTTCCGCGGATGTTCGGAGCCGCCTTCCCGCGGCGCTCCGAGTTGGACCTGATTTCCCATTTCCGCTCGCGCGCACGAGTTGGAATGCCATAGTCCGACCGGTGATGCCCAAGCCGTCCCCCAACGCCCGTCCGACCCCGGGACTCCAAGCCGGCCGTCTGGCACTCTGCCCGGCTTCGCCGAACTGCGTTTGCAGCCACGACACTGATCCGGCCCATGCGATTGCTCCCCTGCCCTTCCACGGCCCGGCGCCGGCGGCGATGCTCGCGCTCAAGCGAACCATTGCAGGCCGGCCGCGGGTGCGGGTCGTCGCGGAAACGCCCGGTTATCTGCACGCCGAATTCCGTACCGCCGTGTTTCGCTTCGTCGATGACGTGGAGTTTCTGCTTTCGGAAGAAGAGCGCGTGATCCACGTCCGCTCGGCGTCACGGATCGGTTATTCGGACCTGGGCACCAATCGCCGCCGCATCGAGGCGATTCGCCGGGAGTTCGCCGCGTTGAATCCGTGAACTTGTGGGGGCGCACTCATCCGGCGTAGCCTGCGGTCCACTCTCGATGAACTGGCAACAAAACTACGACCCGCTTGGCAACGCTTTCCTTTCCACCCTGCTGGCCGCGCTGCCTGTTGTCGTCCTGCTCGGTGCAATTGCTTGGCTGGAAATCCGCATTCACCTCGCAGCAATGCTCGGCCTCGGCGTGGCGCTCGCCGTCGCGCTGTTCGGCTTTCGGATGCCGCTGGACGCCGCGCTGGCCACGGCGGGCTACGGGGCGGCCTTTGGGTTGTTCCCGATCGGCTGGATCATTCTCAACCTCATCTTCCTTTACCACCTGACCGTACAGCGCGGGCTTTTTGCGGTGCTGCGGGGAAACCTGGCCGCCATTGCGCCCGACCCGCGCGTACAGGTGATTCTGATTGCGTTCTCGTTTGGCGCGTTCTTCGAGGGGGCTGCGGGCTTCGGAACTCCCGTGGCCGTGACGGCGGCCATCCTGATGCAACTCGGGTTTCGGCCGCTGGCCGCGGCTGGCCTGTCGCTGATTGCGAACACGGCGCCGGTTGCATTCGGGGCACTGGGAACACCCATCATCGCGCTGGCGGGCGTCACCGGCATCAGCGAACTCACGCTCTCGAAAATGGTCGGACGGCAACTGCCGTTCTTCTCGCTGATTGTTCCATTCTGGGTGGTCTGGGCCATGTGCGGATGGCGCGGGATGCTGGGCGTGTGGCCCGCGGCGCTCACGGCGGGCGTGTGTTTCGCGGTGCCGCAGTTTGTTGTCGCGAATTTTCACGGGCCATGGCTGGTGGACATTGTAGCCTCGCTGGCGTCGATGGGCGGTCTGATCGTGCTGCTGCGGTTTTGGAAGCCGAAGGAGATTTGGAAGCTCCCGCCCGTCGAAGCGGGCGACGCGAAGACGACGGTGGCGGAGACTGAGGCGGTACCGAGCGCGGCCAAGGTCCGGCAGGCTTGGGTGCCATGGATTCTGCTGACCGCCCTGGTTTTTCTCTGGGGCATTCCGGCGGTGAAGAAGTCACTCGACGCCGCTTCGTCGCCCGCGTTCACGGTGCCGCGCCTGCATAACGTGGTCGTGCGTACGCATCCGGTGGTCCCGCTGCCCACGGACGCGAACCCGACCAAGCCGGAGGCCGCGATTTTCAAGCTCAACTGGCTTTCAGCCACCGGCACGGGAATTCTCGTCGCCGCCGTGCTGGCCGGGTGGTTCATGCAATTCACGTTGCGCGAGATGCTCCGGCTTTACTGGCACACGGTGGTGCGCGTGCGCCACTCGCTGCTCACCATCGCAGCCATGCTGGCACTGGGTTACGTGACCAAATACTCGGGGACCGATGCCACCCTCGGCCTTGCGCTGGCGAAGACGGGTTCGCTCTATCCGTTCTTCGGCACCCTGCTCGGCTGGCTCGGGGTGGCGTTGACGGGCAGCGACACGGCGTCGAACGTGCTTTTCGGGAGCCTTCAGAAGATCACCGCCGAACAGACGGGCATCAGCCCGGTGCTGATGGGTGCGGCCAACAGTTCCGGCGGCGTGATGGGCAAGATGGTGGATGCGCAAAGCATCGTGGTCGCCAGCACGGCCACCAATTGGTACGGGCACGAGGGCAGCATCCTGCGCTATGTGTTTTTCCACAGCCTCGCCCTCGCGGCGCTGGTCGGGGTGCTGGTGTATTTGCAGGCGTACGTGCCGCCGTTCACCGGGATGGTGGTGAAGTAGGGCGGGGACGCGCGCGAACTGACCGCGGACGACGCGCCGCCAGCCTCGCGGACGCAGAGGACGCGATAGATTTCCTCGGCGCGTTCACGCTGATCTTTTTCACCAGCATCGGTGAATTCACCCTCCGCACGAACCTGCTCCCTGAACCGCGACTTGGTGGGGAAATCTGGAGGCTGCTCCGCGGCTATGGCGTCGTTGTTGGTCTGGATCATTCGCCTGCTCCGACATTATCCGCGCCCGCCGGGGGAGTGGGTTGCCGTTCCTTTGCCCTTTCTTCGGGTTTGCTGCTACGGCGGGTGGGGACCGCCCGCGCGCCGGAAGGAGAGAGGACGAAACTGTCCGCAGGCAGCACAGTTTCTGGGTGATAGCTGACTCGCCGCGGCTTACCCCTATCGCTTTTGAAACCCGCTTTCGATCAGCTCAATCCGGGTTTGGAGTTGCGAGACCAATTCCGAATCCTTCTCCGCCGCGGCCTTGCGGCGGTAATATTCCAGCACTTCTTTGGAGGTTGGTTGGTAGGCGGCAACCGTTGTGATCAGGGCCAGCTTGACGACGCTGTTTGGTTCATCGGTCACCAATTTGTCCATCCGCATTAGTAGCTCGGCATCCGCCACCCCGAACTGTTGGATGGCATAAGCGAGTTCCACTCGCTCCACCACCGAAGCTTTGGTGAAACTGTCCAAGCCGGCCCGCGCCTGGACCAGAGTTAGCTTTCGCTCTTTCTTGAAAAATTTGCCCCACCACGGAAGCTTCATTTCCTGAAATAGCCCGGAATACCTGGAGTATCTGGATTTCATGTCCGGATGGAAATACTGATAATATCCCAAAAACCGCTCGGCCAAACCGGGGTTTTTCGCGTTGATCGCGACCTCCAACATGTGCCCATGATATTTCTCATCATTGATCCTCACGTATATTTCGGTCAGTGCGGCTTCGGCTTTGCTCCATTTCGGGTGGTGCAATCCGTTCATTGCGGCAATTCGCGTGTCTTCTTCCTCTCCTTTGTTCAGAGCGGTTTCGATGAAAAACCTGATACCAGCATCGGATTCTGGAGCACGTTCGAGCAGGTGAATAAGCCATTTGCGCGACTTTGAACCTACGGGAATTTCGTGAGATAAACGAAAACACATTGCCACAATCGCATTATCACTCCCTCGCAGATTCCATAGCCCAGTCCCGTCGGTGTTAGGATATTTCTTTGTGAATAATTCTATGATCCCGAGATCATTGGTGTCCTTGGAACGCCGGTAATGGAGGGCTGCTTTTACCACGGTATGGATTTCCTCGGTGCTCGGTTCAGAAGCCGGGGTTGGTGGTGGGGCGGACCTAAGTTCCAAAGGTGGCCAATTCAGGAGTAAAAGTAGGACGATTATTTTCATACAATCGGGATCGCTGTGGCGCAGCGTAGTTCTTGCCTATCCGCGAGTCTAACCGATTCACCGATTCTTACTTGAGAAATCATCCTATTTTTTCAGAAGACTTCCCTCACTGGCACCTTCGCATTGGCGAAAGTCCAAGCCCGGCCCAACGCTTCACCCCAACAACTCCCTGACGACCCGCGCGTGGGTGACCTCGGGATCGGTCAGGCTCGCGGGGCGGCCTTCGTGGGGGAAGGTGAGGCGGTGGTGGTCGAGGCCGAGGGTGTGGAGGAGCGTCGCGTGGAAGTCGGAGACGGTGACGACGTCTTGCACGCTGCGGTAGCCGAAGTCGTCGGTCGCGCCGTGGATGTGGCCGGCGCGGAAGCCGCCGCCGGCGGCCCAGAGCGAGAAGGCGTGGCGGTTGTGGTCGCGGCCGTCTTTGCCCTGCGAGATCGGGAGGCGGCCGAATTCGCCGGTCCAGAGGACGGCGGTGGTGTCAAGGAGACCGCGTTGTTGCAGGTCGCGGACGAGGGCGGCGCTGGGCTGGTCGGTGCGGGCGCAGAGGTTTTTCAGGCGCTCGGCGTTTTTGTCGTGGGTGTCCCAAGGCTGGCCGTTGAGGAAGAGTTGCACGTAGCGGACGCCGCGTTCGACGAGGCGGCGGGCGAGGAGGCAGCGGCGGCCGTATTCGGCGGTCACGGGATTATCGAGGCCGTACATGCGCTGGGTGGCTGCGGATTCGCCGGAGAGATCGAGGGCTTCGGGCACGGCGAGCTGCATGCGGGCGGCGGTCTCAAAATTGGCGATGCGCGCGGTGAGTTCGCTGTTCTCGGGATGGCGGGCGGCGTGGCTGCGATTGAGCGTTTTGAGGAAGGCGAGCTGGTTTTCCCGCGCGGCGGCGGAAACGCCCGCGGGCGTGTGGAGATTGAAGACGGGCGTGTTGCCGCTGCGAAAGGGCGTGCCCTGATAGACGGCGGGGAGCCAGCCGGAAGACCAGTTGCGTTCGCCATCGACGGGCAGGCCGCCGGGGTCGGCGAGGACGACGTAGGCGGGGAGGTTTTCGTTTTCCGTGCCGAGTCCGTAGAGCACCCACGAGCCGAGGCTGGGCAGGCCAGCGAGGAAGCGTCCGGTGTGGATGATGCGCAGGGCGGATTCGTGATCGACGGAACCGGTGCTCATCGAGCGCACGAGGGTGATGCGGTCGGCGATGCTCGCGGTGTGCGGGAGGAGTTCGGAGAGTTCCATGCCGCACTGGCCGTGGCGCTGAAACTGGAAGGGCGAGGCGAGGACGTTGCCGGCCTGTTTGTCGAAGTGAATCTCGAGCGGACCGGCGGTGTAGGGTTTGCCGCCGTATTTGGTGAGTGCGGGCTTGGGATCGAAGAGGTCCATCTGGCTCGGGCCGCCGTGCTGGAAGAGGCTGATGACGGCGCGGGCGCGCGGCGCGAAGTGCGCGGGCGAGGACGAGGATGGAACGGGCACGGCGTGGGCGTGGCGCGGGAGCAGATGCTGAAGCGCGAGGAAACCGAGACCGCCGGCGGAGCGGCCGAGGAAGGCGCGGCGGGTGAGGTCGGGACTGACGGTTGCGGCGGTGCGGCTGGTTTGGGATTGGCGGGGGGCCGGTGGGTAGGGCGCGCCCGTCCCCAGCGCGCCGCCGGGCGGTTCGCACGGTTCGCGGCGCGCTGGGGACAGACGCGACCTACCAGCGGCGGCGGGGGATTCGGAGCGGGTTTTCATTCGAGGTAGAGAAAGTTGTGGCTGGCGAGGAGGGACTGGCAGAGGTCGGTCCAGGATTGCTGCTCCGGATTTTTGGATTTGTTTGCGCGGTGGAGGGCGGTTTGGGATTCGAGAAATGCGACGGCGGCGGCGTGTTCGTCGGCGCGCGGCGGGCGGGCGGCGGTGAGGTGGAAGGCGGTGCGGAGGCGGGCTGCGGTTTCTTTTCCGGCGAGTTGATCGAGGCGTTGCGCGAGGTCGGCGGCGCGGCGGACAGCGAAGTCGGAATTGAGCAGGCTCAGGGATTGGAGCGGCATCGTGGTCGCCGCGCGGCGCGTGCAGTTGAAGACGATCGAGGGCGCATCGAAGACGGTGAGGAAGGTCGGCACCTGACTGCGACGCTGTTGCAGGAAGACGGAGCGGGCGCGGCCGTCAGGGTTGGTTTCATCGACGATGGTTTCGCCGACGCCGTCGCGTTTGGTGGGGACGTAGGGGCCGCTGGATTTCGCGCCGAGCTGGCCGGCGGCAGCGAGCATTCCGTCGCGGATGGCTTCGGCGTCGAGCCGGCGCAGGGGAAAACGCCAGAGCTTGAGATTGTCGGGGTCGCGGGCGAGGGCGTCGGCCCGTGGCGCGCTGGATTGCTGGAAGGCGGCGGAGGTGGCGATGAGGCGATGGAGGGGCTTGAGCTGCCAGCCGTTGGCCACGAGTTCGGCGGCCAGCCATTCGAGCAGTTCAGGATGCGTCGGAGCGGCACCGCTGAGGCCGAAGTTGTCGGGCGTCTCGACGAGGCCGCGGCCGAAGTAGTGCTGCCAGACGCGATTGACAGTCACGCGCGCGAGCAGCGCGGACTGCGGCGAGTTCGGCTCGGTGAGCCAGCTCGCCCAAGCGAGGCGGCGGCCGGTGCCGCGCGTGGTGGTGGACGCGGGCGCGAGGAGCGTGTTGGTGCCGGCGGGGCTGAGAAAGGCGAAGGTCGCGGGTTCAACTTTTTCGCCGGGCGTCTGGTGATTGCCGCGGTCGAGCAGGCGCACCAGGGGCGGCTCCTTGGCGAGATCGCTCACCCACGCGATGCGGCCGGGCTTGGGCTGGCGGCGCGTGGCGAGCTGTTTGGTGGCGTCGTCGAAGGCCTTGCGTTTGGCGGCGGATTGTTCGCGGAAGATTTTTTCGGCGGCGGCGAGTTTCTCGGAGGAAGTGGCGGGCGAGCGCTCAATGCGGACGTTGTCCACGATGAAACTGCGACCGCAGCAATACTCGAAGGCAAAGCCGCCGTCGGGCAAATCGGCGGCGGTGAGCTTGAGCGGCGCGCCGTCGGGGACGTGGTCCACGAGATGTTCGAGCGCGAAATCGTCGTCGCCACGGCGGATGACGCGGACGCCGTAATTGCGGCCGGCCTGATACCCTTCCTTGCCGAGCTGGCCGCGCGATTTGGAATCTTTGCCGGGATAATCCACGACCACGACCGCGCCACCGGCGGGATTGCCGTCGAGGAGAATGTTCCCGCCGCGAACGGGGCCGTCGTGATTGAAATCCCGCGCAGCGATGAAGAACGCCACGCGCTCGGCGGGTTTGCCCTTGTCATCGAGTTTCAACGCCACGAGATCGAACGTGGCCTCGATCCATTCGCCGGTGCGCGCGGGACGCCACTGGAAGGACTCGGTCGTCGCGAGCCAGCGGTCGCCGGGTTGGCCAGACTCGATGATGCGCAGGACGCCGTTGGTTTGGAGCGCGGCGGGCGCGGTGGTCGAGTCGAGTCGCACGGGTGGAGTGCCGCCGGGGAGATTGTCGCCGGGAGCGGTGGCGGACCAGCGAGAGGCGAGGCCGTTGGGGCTGGAGAAATCATCGGCAAAGAGGACTTCACCCGCAGGACGATTGTCCCGCAGCCACGCGGCGAGATCGGTGCGGAGTTTTTTGGCTTCGTTGTCGAGAGAGGTTTCGAGCGCCTGCCAGCGTTCGGCTTCACCCGGCAGCGCGGCTTCGACGATACGGTTCTTGGGCGTGACCCATTTCTCGATGTTGAACGCGGGATAGAGCACGGCCTGGAGGCGGTAGTAATCGCGCTGCGTGACCGGCTCGAATTTGTGGTCGTGGCATTTGGCGCATTGCAGCGTGAGGCCGAGCAGGCTCGAGCCGATGATCTGCATCGTGGCTTCGAGCGCGTAGTAGCGGTCGGTGCGGACTTCCTCGGGGTTGCCGTCGCTCTCGGCGGTGCCGTCCTGGCCGTTGCGGAGAAAGTGGGTGGCTTCGAGGAGATCAATGATTTCGGGCGTGGCGGCGGTGCCGGGCGTCCACGCGGCGAGTTCGTCGCCGGCGAGCTGGGCGCGGACGAATTGATCAAACGGGAGGTCGCGATTCATCGCGCGGATCACCCAATCGCGGTAGCGGTAGGCGAGCGGACGGTCAGAGTCGGCGGAGAAGTAGCCGTTGGAATCCGCGTAGCCCGCGGCGTCGAGCCAGTGCTTGCCCCAGCGTTCGCCGAAGCGCGCCGAGGCAAGGTAGCGCTCCACGAGACGCGCGAAGGCAGCGGGAGAATCGTCGCGGGCAAAGGCTTCGATCTCCTCGAGCGTGGGTGGCAGGCCGGTGAGCGTGAAGGCGAGTCGGCGGAGGAGCGCGTCCTTCGGCGCGTGCGGCGA
>CAZUUP010000221.1:0-8837 GCA_964623105.1 uncultured Akkermansia sp. | reverse complement strand
CTCAGCCGTAACGATTCATTGAAGCCGATCCTGATGACCACAGAGACGCGATGAACACAGCGAAGACAACGGCTGGGTGGGCCATTTTTCGTTCACTGAATGGTGACTGTCTGGAGCCGGCGCCGACGCTGGTTTTCCTCTGTGTCCATCGTGTCTCTGTGGTCCAAAAAATTTGGTTCGACTGCATGGATACGGCTCAGATTTCGTCCGCACTCGCTTACTTGGCACCCTCCCCCTGAACCAGCATGAGCAGGGCGCGCTGTCCTAAGCGCGCCGTTGCACCAATCGGACGCCACCAGACTTCGGCGGCGAGGTGAGGACACCGCGCCCCACCCCGTCCCTGAACACTCCCCGACTTCTCCCCCGTCCAAACCCATAATTTCATGCGTGAAATGCCCTGCCCACTCGATCAATCTTCCCCTGTGATCCGAACACCATCAGCCCCTCGCGTGCTCTTCGCTACCGCGCTTCTCGTGGTAATCGCCTCCCGCACTCCCGCCGCCGAACCCGTCGATTACCTCCGCCAGATCAAGCCCGTCCTCGCCGCGCACTGCTACAAATGCCACGGCGCATCGCAGCAAAAGGCCGGCCTGCGCCTCGACACCGCCGCCCTCGCGCTCACCGGCGGACGTACCGGCCCCGCGCTCAAGCCCGGCGACAGCTCCGCCAGCCTGCTCGTCCAGGCTATCTCCGGCACGCACGCGGAACTGCCGCGGATGCCTTTCAAAAACCCGCCCCTCGCCGACTCGCAGATCGCCCTCGTGAAAAACTGGATCGACCAAGGTGCCAAATCCCCCGCCAGCGAAGCACCCGAAACCTCCAAGCACTGGGCCTTCAATGCGCCCCAACGCCCCGCCATTCCCGTCGTTCAACAAACCGCGTGGCCCCGCACCGCCATCGACCACTTCATCCTCGCCCGCTTGGAAAAAGAGAAGATCGCGCCGTCCCCCGAAGCCGACCGCGTCACCCTGATCCGCCGCCTCAGCCTTGATCTCATCGGCCTGCCGCCCAGCCCCGCCGAGGTCGATGCCTTCGTCGCCGACCGCGCGCCCGACGCCTACCCGCGTCTCGTCGAGCGCCTCCTCGAATCGCCGCATTACGGCGAACGCTGGGGCCGCTGGTGGCTCGATGTCGCGCGCTACGCCGATTCCAACGGCTACTCGATCGACGCGCCCCGCCAGATTTGGAAATACCGCGACTGGGTCATCCACGCGCTGAATCGCGACCTCCCGTTCGATCAATTCGCCGTCGAGCAACTCGCCGGCGACATGCTCCCCAACGCCACGCTCGATCAGAAAATCGCCACCGGTTTCCATCGCAACACGCAGATCAATCAGGAGGGCGGCATCGACAAGGAACAGTTCCGCATCGAGTCCGTCATCGACCGCGTGAACACCACCGGCACCGCGTTCCTCGGCCTCACCGTCGGCTGCGCGCAATGCCACGACCACAAGTTCGACCCGATCACGCAGAAGGAGTTTTACCGCCTCTTCGCCTTCCTCAACAACGCCGAGGAGCCCGAGCTGCCCATCGCCACGCCCGAGGAAATCGCGCACGAAAAAGAATCCAACTCGAAGGTCGCCGCCTATCTCGCCGCGCTGCCCGGCAAGGACCCGACCATCTATCCGCGCATGGTGAAATGGGAGGTCAGCCTCAGCCCCACGCAACGCCAGGCACTCTCGCAGGCCATCCGCGAGGCGTTCGACAATCCCTTCGAGAAACGCACCGAAGCCCAGAAACAAATGGAACTCGCGGCCTTCATCGAACAGGCCCCCGAAAACAAGGCCCACAGCGCCGCGATCAAAAAGTTGCAACGCGCCAAATCGAGCTTTCCCACCACCCTCGTCCTGCGCGAGATGCCCAAGCCCCGCCGCACCTACCTCTTCATCAAGGGCGACTTCACCCGCGACGGCGGCCCCGTCGGCCCCGGCGTGCCGGCGATTCTGCATCCGCTGTCCGCGGGCGAAACCACCAACCGCCTCGACTTCGCGCGCTGGATTGTCAGCCCGCAAAACCCGCTCCTCGCGCGCGTCACCGTCAACCGCGTGTGGCAGCAATACTTCGGCCGCGGCCTAGTCGAGACCGAGAACGACTTCGGCACTCAAGGTCTGGCGCCCACGCATCCAGAGCTGCTCGACTGGCTCGCCGTCGAGTTCCAGCAACCCACCGCGTCGCCGCTTTCCGCTGCGCCCGTTCCCTATTCGCTCAAACACCTCCACCGCCTCATCGCCCACTCCGCCGCCTACCGCACGTCCTCCAAAGCCCGACCCGACCTCGCCATCACCGATCCGAACAACAAGCTCCTCTCCCACCAAAACCGCCTCCGCCTCGACGCCGAAGCCGTGCGCGACACCGCCCTCACCGCCAGCGGACTCCTCAGCCCCAAGCTCGGCGGCCCCAGCGTTTTCCCGCCCATTCCCGACGGCGTGATGTCCCTCGGCCAGGTGCGCCGCGAATGGAAAGTCAGCACCGGCGAAGACCGCTACCGCCGCGGCCTCTACACGTTTTTCTTCCGCGCCACGCCGCCGCCCGCGTTGAACGTCTTCGATGCGCCCGACGGCTTCAGCACCTGCACCCGCCGCATCCGCAGCAACACGCCGCTCCAGGCGCTCACGCTCCTCAATGACGCCGCCTTCCACGAATTCGCCGAAGCCCTCGCCGCGCGCGTGTTGAAGGAGGGACCGCCGGAAAGCTCGCCGCGCCTCGACTACGCCTTCCGCCTCTGCGTCGCCCGCGCGCCCAGCGCCACCGAACACGCCCGCCTCGAATCGCTCCTCCAGCAACAACTCGCCGACACCCAACCCAAGGCCGCGTGGACCACGGTGGCGCGGGTGTTGTTGAATCTGGATGAAACCATCACGCGGGAATGAACGAAACCGAACCATGAATGCGCCCCCTCTCATTAGCACCCGGCTTCGGTCGGGCGTGAACGATGCCTCAAAAGATTCAGCCGTTTCAACGGCTTCGGCTCCTTTCAGGCAGCCGGTTGAAACGGTGTGTCCCAACGTCTGTTAGGCGTTCCTCGCGCGCATGCCACTCGACGATTACGAATTCCGTCCGATTACGTTTCAGGGAATCACGTTTCCCGCTACGCTAATGGGCATCTCCATCCTTGAGCCAGTGCTTGGCATCGAAGAAGAGGAATTGGGTGATTGGCTCTGGCGTTTGCCTATCTGTCGCGGCTTTCCGAAACGGACAGCAGCAGAGAGGTGCGTCCGTTGTGCGCGACAGGCGGCAGACCTGATGCTGGAGCACCGACAGCGTGTGCTCGACGGCATTTGCGACCGCCTTGCATCGCACGGTTTCGAGCCAGAGGAGACCTATCGCGATTGGTTGCTGGCTTTACAGCGCATCGCAGAGTTGAGCGCCGTGACAGGCGGAGAGTGTGTTTGGTATGCACCTTCGCACCCTCGCGACTCCCTGAAGTCAGAGGCTGATTGTTACCGATTTATTGATACACTCACCAAGCGTGAGACCGGAAACGCCTCCTGATGAACATGAGTGTTCATCCTTGTCCCGCAGTGGGGTACGCCTCAGTTCGTTCGCTAAGCATGCGCTCCCGCGAACCCGGCGTGAGCGTCGCCGCTGCACCGTAGCGTCCCGCATGCCGGGTCGGCGAGCCTGGGTTATTAGGCGTTCTCGGGCGTCTCGATGAACGAAGCCGTGGCTAATTCAAATCCAGTGCGAAGCGAAGTGCCTTCTTTATTCGGTCCATTACTTCCGCCGGCAGCACTCCGAGCCTGCGCTCCAGCCGCTTCGGATGCAGCGAGCCAAGACCTTGCACATTCGCGACGCCTTCCAAGGGCAGGAACGGCAGTTTCGGCATCTCCACTTCATACTCACTTCCGCGGTCTTCCGAGGTCAAAGGCACGTAGAGCACCAGCACTCGCGGCGGGTTTTCATCGTATCGCGACACCACTACGACAGGCCGCGTCTTGGCGGTTACGCCGAGGTCTGCCAGCCACACCTCACCGGGACGCGGGCTCATCGAGTAGGTTCAGCACTTCCTGTTCGACGCCGCGCGAACGGCCGATGTCCAGCGCGTCGTCGTCCGCCAGCGCGATGATTTCAGCCACGAGCGCCCGCACCTTTTGCGAGGTTTCAGGCTTCCATTCGTGGAGCTTTGTTTCGAGTGTTTCAGCGATGGCTTCCATGACGTTCGTACCGTATTTCCGCAGCCGAGCGCCGTCAATTTGCAATTCGGCCGCAACGCCTCCTCCTGAGAAACCAGGCACGCAATTCGTGGTTGTTCAGGGAATGGACTCTTTTCAGTTTCATACGTCATTGCTCCGCCGCCGCGGCGCTTGGTTCGCGAATCATGCGCTGCTAACTTGAGCCCCGATGAATGAGCCAACCAAACCGCGCGCCGAGCGCTTCCAAGAAAGCCGCCCGCTCATCGAAGACCTCCTCACCAGCACCGAGTCCGACGCCTACCTAGACCTCCGTCTCCGCGCGCAGGGCACCAGGGTGCCGTTGAATTTGTAGAAGACTATCACGCGGGAATAAGCGAACACGAACCATGAATGCGCCCCCTCTCATTAGCACCCGGCTTCAGCCGGGTGTGTGCGACGCCTCAACCGTCTCAGCCGTTTCAACGGCTTCCGTTCCGTCCAGGCAAACCGTTGAAACCGTTTTTCCAATCGGCGTTTAGGCGACGTTTGCTCATATGTCCTCAATCGTTATCACTCCCCGGCACCGAAAAATCCTCGCTTGGATTGTTCTTTTCGTCGGTGCGCTGCTGACGGCGGGAGGTCTGGTTGGCGTGTGGCTTCAGGGGATGTTTTACGAGAGAGGATTTCCCACTGCGGCGACGTTTGAGGAAGTTCGTTCGGCATTCACATGGCCTTCCGCTTTCACCGCGCTCGGCAGCCTGATTGTCGCCGGAGTTCTGTTCACAAGCCCAATCACCGCCGGCTGGTCGTCGAGGCAGAGGCTAGTAGGCTTCATTTGCTTCGGTGCTTTCGTTCTCGTGGCAATTGCGATCTGCGGACACTTTGCGACCAGTCGAGTCGCCAAGATACTGAACTGACTAGACCATCACGCGGGAATAGCCCGTTGGCCGCCTATCCCAAAACTTCAAATGCCCCGCCGCGAACTCAAATTTCCCCATCAAGTCGAGGACTGGCTCCACGAGCTATCGGCCCAGCTCACCGGACCCGCCGCGCTCACCCTCATCGGTTCCGGCGGTCTGCTCTGGCACGCGGCGCAGCGCGGCATCGACACCCCGCTCACCGAGCAGAGCATGGACGTGGACCCAATCACGGATTCCGATGAAATCGCGCATGTGTGTTACGCATCCGTGATCGGGAGCGATTTCGAGCGCTCCCATGGCTGGCATGTAAACCTGATGCCGGAACTCGCCCTGCGGGAACTGCCCGGCGACTGGCGGATCCGCGCCGCCATCCGCATTTACGGAACACTCACGGTGACTGTGCCTTCTTCCGCCGACCTGCTGGTCCCAAAGCTGCGACGCAATGAACCCCGCGACCGCCAACACAAGGCTTGGGCAGAATCCATCGGTTTGTTACCCTGACCTGCCATGACCAATGCGCCAACTTGCCCGGACCCGTGGGGGCCTTACTGCAACTACGACGACATCGCGCGCCTCGTTTACGGCCGCATGATGTGGCGGCTCCCCGACATGCGCGCGCGGATGCTCGCGCACTGGCTCGACGACCGCCATCCGCACGCCGAGCGATTTCAGGAACGCCGCGCGCTCATCGAAGATCTCCTCACCAGCACCGAGTCCGATGCCGACCTTGACCTCCGTCTCCGCGCGCAGGGCACCAGCCTGCGCGCCGCCGCCCGTGATATTCCCTCCGTCTTTGGCAGCTTTTTCTAATCCCATGAACCCGCTCCACCACGCCACCCGCCGTCATTTCTTCAGCCGCTGCGCCCTGGGCCTCGGCTCGCTCGCGCTCGCGTCACTGCTCGACGATCGCCGCGCGCTCGCCGCGCCCGCGAAGCTCACCAACCCGCTCTTCCCGCGCCCCGGCCATTTCGCCGGACGCGCCAAGCGCGTGATCTATCTCTTCATGGCCGGCGCGCCGAGCCAGCTCGAACTCTTCGACTACAAGCCCAAGCTCATCGAACTGAACGGCCAGCCCATCCCGACCTCGTTCACCGAGGGCAAGCGCTTTGCCTTCATGGGCAGCAGCCACGGCAACAAGCTCCTCGGCACGCGGCGAAAATTTCAGCAACACGGCCGGAGCGGCGCGTGGGTGAGCGAGATGTTCCCCCATCTCAGCGGCGTCGTGGACGACCTCACGTTCGTGAAATCGTGCAAGGCCGAGCTGTTCAATCACGCGCCCGCCAAGCTCTTCATGAACACCGGCAGCGGGCAGTTCGGGCGGCCGAGCCTAGGCGCGTGGGTCACCTACGGCATCGGCAGCGAGGCGAATGATCTGCCGGGTTTCGTCGTGTTGCAGAGCGGCCCGCGCGGTCCCCGCGGCGGCGCGGTGAACTGGGGCAGCGGCTTCCTCCCCACGACCTATCAGGGCGTCCCCCTGCGCGGCAGCGGCGAACCCATTCTCAATCTCACGAATCCGAAAGACATCACCGCGACCAAACAACGCCAGGCCATCGACGCCATCCGCGACCTCAATCTCGCCCGCCTCGTCGAGACCGGCGACGACGAGATCAACACGCGCATCGCCTCCTACGAAATGGCCTACCGGATGCAATCCAGCGCGCCCGACCTCATCGATCTCAGCGGCGAAAGCCCCGAGACGCTCAAGCTCTATGGCGTCGAGAAAGACAAGCCCGGTTTCGCGCGCAACTGCCTGCTCGCCCGCCGCCTCATCGAACGCGGCACGCGCTTCGTGCAGCTTTATCACACCAACTGGGACAGCCACGGCGGCCCCGGCGAAAACCTCTCCACCGATTTCGACAAGGTCTGCAAAGACGTCGATCAAGGCTGCGCCGCGCTCATCCGCGACCTGAAATCCCGCGGTCTCCTCGACGACACGCTCGTCATCTGGGGCGGCGAATTCGGCCGCACGCCGATGGGTGAAAACCGCGAGACGCCCGGCCGCAACCATCACATCGACGCCTTCACCATGTGGTTCGCCGGCGGCGGCGTGAAAGCCGGTACAACCTTTGGTGCCAGCGACGAACTCGGGTTCAACGCCGTCGAGGACGAAGCCCACGTCCACGACCTGCACGCCACGATCCTTCATCTGCTCGGCATCGAGCACACGCGCCAGACCTTCCGTTTCCAAGGCCGCGACTTCCGCCTCACCGACATTTCGGGAAATGTGCTGACGAGGATGCTGGCGTGAGGGCCTCCGTCGCAAACGCGGGCCAGCACACGTCCGCCATTGTCACCAACCCTCAACGGGTTGATGACACGCCCGCCCAAGGCATCACCCCGCGTCAGTGGTCGGCGTGCTTGAAAGCCGCCGCACCCGGACTCCCGCCTGCGAGCAGGTAGGCCAGCAGGTCAAGGATTTGCTCCTTGTCCAGGGAGTTCAGCAGGCCGGCGGGCATCAGCGAGAGCGCGGAGGCCTTGCGGGACTTGATGGCGGACTTGGCGAGCTTCTGGATTTGGTTCGCAGCCGGTCCGGTTTGAATGGTCACGCTGTCCTTGTCCTCGGCGAGGACTAGGCCGGAGAGGGAGTTCTCGTCACCGAGCTCGAGGGTCACGTTACGATACTTCTCCTCGATGGACTTGGAGGGCTCGAGGATTTCCTGCAGCACGGCTTTGGCGTCGCCTTTGTATTTCTTCACCACGTCGCTGAGGCTCGGGCCGAAGGCGACGCCTTCCTTGCCGAGTTGGTGGCACTGCGCGCAGGCGAGCGCGGTGAACTGCTGCTGGCCGCGTGCGAAATTCCGGTGTGTGCCGACGCGCTTCAGGTCGTCAGCGAAGTCGCTCAACTTCCACTCGGTGATTTTGGGCGCAGCCTCAGGATTCTTCGCGAGGAATTCGGCGGGGTTGTTCGCCACGATGAGCGTGCCGCGCATGATGAGGTGGTGGCCGGGGAACGTGCAGACGTAGGGATACGCGCCCTCGGTTTGCGGCGCGGTGAACTCGATGACCTGTTCCTTGCCGTGGTCGAGGAGCTTGCTGGCCCAGATGATGTCGGGGCTGGTGGGAACGAAGCCGACTTCAAAGCCCTTCGCGCCGAGCGCCATCGCTTTCTCGCCAATCTCGTTGGCCTTGCCGGGCTTCACGAGCAGGAGGTTGTGCGGCATGAAGTCGGGGTTCGCGAAGGTCAGCTTGATTTTCTTGCCGGGCTTCACGGCGATCTGCTTCACGTCATACATCATCTTCTCGGGGACGGTGCCGATGCGGATGGTCGTGAGCGCGGGCGTGTCGGAGAGGATGCCGGACTTCTGCGCGGCGACCTCGGCCATGCCGGCGATGACGCCGCCGCGCGTGCTGGCTTCCACGTTGAACCACAGGTGTTTCACCGTGTTCGCCGCGATGCGCGCGTGCGGCTCGGGGGACTTCAGCACTTGGTCGAGCAGCACGGCGTTCTGCACGTTGTGCTGCTGGTGGAGCCACAGGGCTTCGAGCAACGCATGCCCGTGCTCGGCTTTCGTCGGGTCGAACTGCTTCAGCCAGCTTTGCGTCGCGGCGATGACTTCCTTTGTGTCGCGCCCACTCAACTCGACGCGCGTGCGGTGGCGCACGCCGTCGGCGGGGTGCTTCAGGTTTTCCAGCAACGCGGGAATGGGCTGGCCGGCGATGGCCACCGGCTTTTGCAGCGGCCGGCCTTTCGCAGTGACGCGGTAGATGCGGCCGTGTTTGTGGTCGCGGTTCGGGTCGCGGACGTTGTGCTGCATGTGGCCGATGATGACGTTGTGCCAGTCGGAGACGTAGAGCGCGCCGTCCG